>JAJDUA010000060.1 GCA_022826905.1 Candidatus Dadabacteria bacterium | reverse complement strand
GATGGGATTAGTGCTGATGTTCGGCCTGTGTTTGGTTTTGCGGGGTGGGAGAAGGAATGTTTCGGATTCCTTGAGATAACCGAATATCCATAATATGGAAGTCAGAAAAAGGGGCGCCTTTTCGGAGGATGCCCCTTTTTTGTTTGTGTGCCGAGCATGAACAGCAGCTTGGGGGTGCGAGTCCCCTATACAACCTGATGGCGGTGAAGTATTAGCGAAGCGCAAGGGCTGTGTCGCGAGGCATGGTCTGAAGGAAGCGCGTAGCAAAGCCGCGACCCGATGGACAAGAACTGAATAAGAGGCCTGTGCGGCCGGACGAGCGGGCAAATGATCGCGAAGTCCACAGTCATCAAGGGCCGTGGAGGTAAATTCGGCGGGTGTGCGGTGAAGGCTTTTGGTCTTACCTCGGGAGGTCTGCGGCGTGTCCCAAGAGAGGACTGAGCGGTTCGCAAGGGCCGTGATCGCGGCACAGAAGTCAGCAGAGGGCATAGTAGCCACGGAAGTGGCGAATCCCCGAACGATGGAATTGTGGGCAAAAGGGAGACCGAAGCTTGTGTGGCGCGAACCGAAACCGAAAGCCCGGCGGTTTCCATCAGCTTAAATCCATCGAACTGGCACGTACGGACCCGTATGCGTGGTGGTGTGGGAGGGGATGAATCCGAGAGATCCCCCCCCCCTTTTCCCCTATCCCGATTTATTTTTCCTTTAAACGTCGTAATAAAGCATGAATTCATACGGTACGGGTCTCAGCCTGATCGGGTTGATCTCGTTTTCTGTTTTGTAGTCAATCCATGTCTCGATTACGTCTTCTGTGAACACTCCTCCCTTGAGCAGAAACTCGTGGTCGTCTTCAAGGGCTTTGATGGCCGCTTCAAGTGAACCCGGTACGGAGGGGATGTTGCTTAGCTCTTCGGGTCCCAGTGCGTAGATGTCCTTGTCAAGCGGGTCTCCCGGCTTGATCTTGTTTTCAATTCCGTCAAGACCGGCCATCAGCATAGCGGAAAACGTCAGGTAACCGTTGCATGAGGGATCCGGAAACCTGGTCTCTATCCTCTTTGCCTTGGGGCTTTGAGAATACATGGGAATCCTTACCGCGGCGCTTCTGTTCCTCGCCGAATAGGCAAGGTTAACAGGAGCCTCAAACCCGGGAACGAGCCTTCTGTATGAATTCGTTATCGGATTGCTGAACGCGCATATGGCTCTTGCATGCTTCAACACTCCGCCCACATAGTACATGGCAAGGTCACTGAGTCCCGCGTATCCCTTCCCTGCGAAAAGAGGCTTCTCGTTTTTCCACAAAGACTGGTGAATATGCATTCCGGAACCATTATCGTCAAAAACGGGCTTTGGCATGAAAGTGGCTGTTTTCCCGTGTTCGCGGGCAACGTTTTTTACGACGTACTTATACCATTTCATGTTGTCTCCCATCTCGATCAGTGGTGCGAAACGCATATCAATTTCAGCCTGCCCCGATGTCGCAACCTCATGGTGATGGGCTTCAACGGAAATACCAAGGCTCAGAAGCGTGCTTACCATTTCGGAGCGTATATCATGCATGCTGTCTGAAGGAGGCGTCGGGAAGTAGCCTTCTTTATGCCTGAGCTTGTGACCGAGGTTCGGCTGCTCATCGGCCCCGGAATTCCAGATACCTTCCTCTGAATCTATGAAGTAATATCCGGCGCGTGGACTCTGGTCGTACCTCACGTCATCAAGAATGAAGAACTCCAGTTCCGGACCGAAGTATGCGGTGTCCGCGACTTTTGTGCCCTGCATGAAGGAAATAGCTTTTCTAGCTATGTTTCTCGGATCTCTCGTGTAGGGTTCCCTTGTTATCGGATCTTCGATATTACATATTATGACAAGGGTCTGAGCTTGCATGAAAGGATCAAGTTTGCAGGTGGTGGGATCCGGCACAATGAGCATATCGCTTGTGTTAATCGCCTGCCAGCCCCTGATGCTTGAACCGTCAAAGCCAAGGCCGTTTTCAAAAAGTGACTTGTCAACTTCCTCCGCCGGTATGGTGAAGTGCTGCCACATCCCTATAAAATCAAGAAACCTGAGATCAACGAACTCAATCTCGTAATCTTTTATGAATTTCATTACTTCAGCCGGCTCTTTCGGAGAAGCGGGCTGACCAGACTTAGTAGCCATGATTAATAATCCTCCTTAATGCTATTGTTTCCAGAGAAAAGTTTCTTTGGTGCGAGCGCTAATTATATAGCATCCTCGCCCCTTTCTCCAGTTCTAATTCTTATTACGTCTTCGGCCGGGAAGAGGAATATCTTTCCGTCTCCTATCTTGCCGGTCTTCGCACTTTCCCTTATGGTCTCGATTACCTTGGAGACCATATCGTCGGAAACCACTATTTCCAGCTTTATCTTGGGGAGAAAGTCGATGACGTATTCTGCGCCCCTGTAAAGTTCCGTATGACCTTTCTGACGGCCGAATCCCTTTACCTCAACAACTGTAAGACCCTGAATTCCTATCTCCCTGAGAGCTTCTTTTACATCCTCCAGTTTGAACGGTTTGATAATGGCCTCTATCTTCTTCATGGTGGTAAAATCCTCCTACGCGTATTATTCAACTACAATAAAGTATCAAAAAATATACCATTTCTTTTGTTTCCAAGTGAACTGGTTCTTAAAATAGGGGTATAAAATAACTGTTTCTTTTGTGAAGGGGAAGCTTTTTGTTTTATAACTAACTCTTATAATTAAATATTTCTTAGAATCCGAAGCTGGCTCAATTTATATTTTTGTTCGCAAAAAAATCTCCTTTTTCCTTCAGGTAAATCTTCATGTCTCTCCGGCGATGCATGTTTATTAAGCATGGAGTCTTAAAATTAAACATGCCCCTAATTAAGCACGGTTGCAAAAATGGGGAGATTTGTATCCGGCTGGTTGTTTCTGCACAAGATAAGGGTAAGACGGTGTTGTTCCCCCGTCTGTCTGCGACCATCAGCACGAAGAAATTGTCGGCAGTTACTTCGGATAGTTTCCGTGCTGTGGATTCCCCTGCTCTTAAGGGGATTATTCTTCTTTATTTCGACGAACTTGGTTTTTTGCCGATTTCTCCTGAATTACCAAGCATTTCTCCTTAATTATCTTCCGAAAACTCTCAGAAATTGAAGCCCAGTCAAGAATGTCCACCTTGAAGGGCAAGTCAGATTCTGTGAAATTCTCTCGCAGTTCGGCCAAGTTTGTGATATCAAGCGGTTCTGCCGTCATTAAAACGAGGTCAAGATCCGAATATTGTTGTGCTGTACAAGCAACGCGTGACCCAAAAGCCCTGACTTCGAGATCGGGTACGTGTCTTGCGAGAATTTTTCGGACAATCTCCAGGTCATCCGGCGGGATATCGATAACTGTTTTCAGGGAGAATTCCTCCTTACAAGTTCAGCAAGAAGAAAACGGACATCTTTCAGAAAATCATCCGCAGCGGACAGAACTTTATCAGTTTTAGCTTTGCCGTATACATGGCTGGTGAGGTTGCGTATGTCCCTGTAGTGAAACCAAGACTTGGGGTCAGCGATTAATCCTGATTCCGCCGCAGTGCGCATCATATCGCGGAACGCTAATGCTTTCACCTCGGCAGTGGTGAAAGATCCCTCGGACAGTTGTCGGCGTATTAAACGAATGGCCGATTCATATGTGAATTCAAACGCCTTTACAACAGCTGCGTGAAACGCTCTGAGACGTATATCGCTCCCAGGAGTGCCGGAGGCTTTTTCCGCTTCGTAAATTTCCCGAAACTTCTCCATTTCCTCAACTGCATCTCTCAGAGTTTCAACATTGATCTTCATTGTCTGTTCCTATGTTCGTATTTGATCAGTCTGTCTGTCCAGTCAAAGATCGCATCCTATCTCTTTAAGGTTGGATGCAATGGACCGCGTCCAGTCTTGTGCCTTCTGCTCCCACATAACGCCTCGACTTCAGAACATAGCTTGGCCGTGTGCAAGGACTCGATCCAGAGAGGCACTCCTGCTTCATGAAGTTACTGCCTTTTGCCTTCCCGTATCAAGTTCTTTCATCAATATATTCTAACTTTTATTGAGACATTTGCATTTTTGTGGGCTATGAGTAAAGACAGCCGGAAGCTGAAGATGATTTTCACATGCGCCGGAAACGAAAGAGAATTTTGCAAATCGCAGATATGCCGGAATGCCGGTTCCTGCGGCAATCAGATTGCCTGTTGGACACTGGATGTGGTTATAATGCTTCCAGGATGGTTCACCATAAACTTGACTACGAGTTCAAAGATCCCTTCCTGCTTGAGACGGCGCTTACTCACGGTTCATACGCAAATGAGTTCTCATGTCCAAGCAACGAAAGACTCGAATTCCTCGGAGATGCGCTTCTCGGATGCATAATAAGCGTGCTACTTTACGAAAAATATCCTTCATACACCGAGGGCGATCTCTCGAAGATCAGAAGCCGTCTGGTAAGCGGGGCGAATTTTGCCAAATACGCCGAGATGCTGGGCTTGGGAGAGAGGATAAGGCTTGGAAAGGGCGAAGAGAGCACTGGAGGAAGAGAAAGGGAATCAAACAACGCGAATGCCTTTGAGGCGCTTATAGGCGCTATGTATCTCGACGCTGGCTACGAGAAAACTTTCGAGGTGGTGTCCGGGCTATTTCGGGACGCTATTGAGGAAGACAATTTTCCCCGCGACAGCAAGACACAGCTTCAGGAAGTTTCCCGGAACATCTTCGGAGAGACACCCGAGTACAGGGTCCTAAGCGAAGAGGGCCTTCAGCATGAAAGAACCTTTACCTCTGAGGTCAGGGTCGCTTCTTGCGATGTTGTGGGTACCGGCAGCGGCAGGAACAAGAGGCAGTCAGAGCAGTCCGCGGCGCGCGACGCGCTCAGGAAGCTTGGATATTAGGTCTCAATTCTTTTCTATTCCCAGGTCATTTATCTTTTTTGACAGGGTGTTTCTGTTTATCCCCAGTATCGCTGCCGCCTGTTTCATGTTTCCGCCAGTTTTTGCGAGAATGGTTTTGATTAACTCTTTTTCAACTTCCCCGATTACCTCTTCGTGGACGTTTTGCAGGGACAAGTCCGAATTCTCTACCATCATGCTGACAAGTTCTTCGGTTTTCCTCTGCGTTGTTTCCGTTTGTGCGTAGCCGCCGGTTTGCGAGTCGATAGCTTCTTTTGTGTCTTCAGAGTTTATTATGCTGTCGGGGCTCAGTACCAGCAGGCGTTTTATGGTGTTTTCAAGCTCCCTTACGTTTCCGGGCCAATTATGGCTGATCAGTAGTTGCTCCGCTTCTTTGGAGAGCACCTTTTTCTCGGTCCTGAGTTCTGCTGAATACTTCTTTAGGAAATGTTTCACCAGCTCCCTTATATCCTCTTTTCTTTCCCTGAGAGGGGGGAGGGTTATGGTTATGACATTCAGCCTGTAAAACAGGTCTTCTCTGAAAGAGCCTTCGGAGACCGCGTCTTTTAAGTTCCTGTTTGTGCTCGTTATTATTCTGGGGTCAACGGAGACCGGTTTTTCACTGCCGAGCCGGTAGATCTGCTTTTCCTCCATGGCTCTTAGAAGTTTTGACTGCAGGTCGATTGAAAGTTCCCCTATTTCATCTATGTGGAGGGTTCCGCCGTGGGCTTCTTCGAATCTTCCCTTCTTTAGAGCGGTTGCGCCGGTGAACGCTCCTTTTTCGTACCCGAAAAGTTCGCTTTCGATAAGTTCCTTTGGAATCGCGGATATGTTTACGGATACCAGTCTTTTCTTCCTTCTCAGACTGTTATAGTGGATCGCTCTTGCGATAAGTTCTTTTCCGGTACCGCTCTCTCCAGTTATCAGCACGGTGATGTTTTTAGAGGCGGTGCGACCGATAAGCTTGTATACATCGAGCATGTCGGGGGAACTGCCGACTATTTCTTCAAACGAAATATTCTCCTCGGAATCCTGAGACAGCCTTATCTCTCTGCCGGCTTCGTAGTTTTTTATGGCCCGTTCGGCAAAGAGTTTTACCTCTTCAAGGTCAAACGGCTTGGTCAGGTAATCATAGGCGCCGAGCTGTATTGAGTCTATGGCGTTGCTGACGGTGTTCTGTGCGGTAATGAATATTATGGGCGAGTCGACTTTCCTGTTTCTAAGCTGGGTGAGAACGTCAAACCCGTTCATATCCGGCATGTTTATGTCAAGAAGAATAAGTGAGTACGATTCCTCGCATGCCTTTCGGACCGTATCTTCTCCGTTCTCGGCGCACTCGACCTCAAAGCCCGATTTTTTAAGGGATGTCTCGAGTATCCACCTGATGTCTTCTTCGTCATCGGCTATTAAGATACGGTTTTTCATGCTCTGTTTTCTCTAGGCGCCATGTCGTGATTGCGTTGTTTGTTCCCGGAAGCTCATAATTCTTTAGCTTGCCGGGAGCTGTATCTTGAATTCGGAGCCTGTTCCTTCTGCGCTTTCCGCGGTAATTATTCCTCCGTATTTGGCTATTACCTGGCTCGATATGAAAAGACCAAGTCCTGTTCCTTTCTTTTTGCTCGAAAAAAACGGGGTGAATATTTTTTTAAGGTCTTTTTTCTCTATGCCTGTTCCGTTGTCCTTTACCGATATCAGGACCGTGTGTTTATTGCGTATCTTGTAGTCGGTTACCCACTTGGTGCTGACCGTTATCTGCCCTTTGCCCTTTATCGAACTCACCGCATTTTGGATAATGTTTATGAACACCTGTTTTAGGGAGTTGTAGTCCCCCGGTATGGGAGGAATGGTAATGTCGAGCTTGTGCTTGAATTTTATGTTTTTACGGAGATTCGATTCGAGAAATATTATGTCAATCAGAATCTCGTTTATATCCACCGACATCAGATGCTGCGTTGATACCGACGACGGTTTGACAAGCCTGTCGACTAGGTCTTTCAGTCTCTCCACTTCCTTTATTATTATCTTCGAACACCGGTTTTTCTCCGTTTTTGACAACGTGCCTTTTAGAAGTTGTGCGGCCCCCTTTATGCCGCTCAGGGGATTTCTTATTTCGTGCGCAAGCCCTCTTACCAGGGTTTCGTAATTTTCTTCAAGGCTGCAGTTCCTGCTGATGATGGACATCATGTTCATCTTTTCTGTATTTCTTATCTGTATTACGAGTCCACTCATTTTCCCGTCGTTTCCGTGTATGGGAGATACCGTGCATTCCACGTTGATCGACGAGTCCTTCGATATGCGGAAAAGCAGGTCGTTTTCCTGCACAACCCTTTCTTCGTTCACCGCCCTGGTGCAGAGGTTGGTTATTTCTTCAGGCAAAAACCTGGAGATATGCTCTCCGACGGTCTTTCGCCTTGAGATATTGAGTATGGTCTCAGAAGGCTCGTTAACGGAAATTATATTGAGATCCCCGTCGGCTATTATCACTCCCTCGGGAAGGGAATCCAGAAGATTCCTGTAGAACATTAGATGTTTCTGCAGTTCTATGTCCGTAATTATCTTTCTCGCGGTTGCGGTTGCCTGTTCTCTCATATCTCCTCAATCCTTATGAAAATCGCGTCGGCAACGGATGTCATGGATTTCCTTATTCTATCAAGAGCTTTTCTGAGGCTTTTCTCCACCGACTCGTGGGTCATTATTATGATGGGGACCTCCCCGCCGTTTGTTTCCCTTGTCTGCTGAATTATAGACTCTATGCTTATTCCGCACTTCCCGAGAATCGTGGTTATTTTCCCGAGCGTGCCGGGTTTGTCCTCAACTTGGAATCTGAGGTAGTAGCGACCCGAAAGACCGTCGGTACTGACAAGAGACCTGTGTCCGGCGTCTTCTGTATAAAGCATGGGAGGGGCAGGCTGCGAACCGTTTTGGGCGGTTTTTGCTATTGAAACCAGATCGCCCACGACGGCGCTTGCTGTCGGGAGCATCCCGGCCCCCATTCCATATAGCATTGTCGGACCTACCTTGTCTCCCACGATATGGATTGCGTTAAAAGCGTCCTTCACATCGGCAAGCTGAGTATTTTTTCTTATAAGCGCCGGATAGACCCCAGCCTGTATACCCGAGTCGGTTAACTTGGCGATGGCAAGCAGTTTGATCCTGTAGCCGAGCTGCTCGGTGAAACTTATATCGGTTGAGGAGATGTTTCTTATTCCTTCGACATATATGTTCTCGAATCTCGGAAAGAATCCGTAGGCAAGCATTATCAGGATCGACAGCTTGTGCGCGGCGTCAATGCCGTCTATGTCAAACGAGGGGTCGGCTTCTGCGTATCCCTCTTTCTGGGCACGCTGCAGCATTTCGTCAAACCCTTTTTCCTGCTCCGACATATTATGGAGTATGTAGTTGCACGTCCCATTCATTATTCCGTGTATGGAGAGAATGTTATTTGCCACATAGCTCTCATGTGTCGCCTTGATTATGGGTATTCCTCCTCCGACGCTTGCTTCAAACGCCACGTGAACCCCGTTTGCGGCTGCTTCCCTGAATATTTCACCCCCGTGATGGGCCAGAAGGGCCTTGTTCGCGGTTACGACGTTTTTCCCGTTCCGTATCGCGGCCAATACCAGCTCGCGTGCTGCTGTAGTTCCGCCGATAAGCTCGATTATTATCGAGATGCTATCGTCGTCTATGAGTTCGCGCGCGTCGGTGGTGAAAAGTTTGCGGGGGATTTTTACCGGGCGTTTTCTCTTTATGTCGATATCGGCTACTTTCTTAATTCTGAGCCTTATCCCGGTTCTTTTTTCTATTATGTCCTTATTTTCGCTTATCGTTTTATAAGCTCCACAACCTATGGTTCCGGCGCCTATAAGACCTATGTTTACGGAATACATCCGGCAATCTCCTTTTTTTAACGCATAAAAAAGAAAATTATACATAATTAGCTATACAATACAGAGGGGCCGTTGGTCTTGGGGAAGAGGTTTGACAGTCATGTTTCCTGAAATAGACTAATTACTCCTGTTTTTCGTGGGGGCCGTAGCTCAGTCTGGGAGAGCGCATGAATCGCACTCATGAGGTCGTGGGTTCAAATCCCATCGGCTCCACCATTTTCCTGAAGTAAAGCCCGGCAGGCTGTGTCGGTGTTTGGGGTTTGACCATCATTCTATATTTTAGTACGCTTCCAAGTGGCTTGTAGGCAAGTTTGGTTTTCTGTCGTCGATGGCAGCAAGTTTGTGTGTCCGGTTGTTTTGCACGGTCCACGGCTTTTTCAGTAATACTGTTTTGACCCGCCTTTTTGAATAGGGGCGATTATGTGGCGGTTTTTTCTTTCTAAAGTTCTTGACATATAGAAGTTTTTTGTGGTATTTTTTAAGCGTGTTAGCAGGATAGCGGTTTATGTTCCATAAATGAAGTTATAGAACATTAACCTGATTTGCTTTACTTGCTCTTCTAGTTTCTGATATTTTCCTTCCCCTTTTTAGATAGCCTCAATCCTCTTTATTCCCACTCAATTTCTTGATGTTAGGGGGAGGGTTGCATCTTTTTCTTGCTGTGCAGGAAGAACTTTGACTCCCGAGCTGTTGGTCATACTGGTACAATAAAATAAAAAGCCCGGAACCTGATTTCTCAAGCTCCAAGCTTTGAGAGAAGTTTTAGGAATTACTTACATAAATGAACCTCTTGCAAAATTATTGAATCAAGGGTCTCCCTGAAGAATCTTACCACCTCCATAAGGCAAAGTGCAAGAAGAAACCGGTTTACGTCTGTTTCTGGAACAAATTTGCCGCAATTACGGATAGCCCAAGCACCAGAGC
>JAJDUA010000057.1 GCA_022826905.1 Candidatus Dadabacteria bacterium | reverse complement strand
GCAAACCGATGGGAGCCGGTGGCTGAGGGTATAGAATGCCTTGAGGAAGCGAGAGGGAAGGATAATACCTACGCGGAGCTGATAGCGAAGATGTACGAATGGCGCTATGACACGCGGTATGTGTCTTACAAGTCGCACACGGACCGCTGGGACCGTGCATTGCTTGCGTTCGGGGAGAGCGTGTCGGATTCTTCGCTTGAGCCCATGACCGCGGCTGACGCGCAGGTTTTTGCTGACCGTGGCTGGTCACGCTGGGTAGAGGTAGCCAGGGCGCTTTGGGAGATTGAGTAGAGACAGTAAAAAGAGTCTTCTGAAACAATTTTAATTGTAAACTGCTTCACGATAGAGTAGCCGACAGGATAACCAAGCTTGACTGCTCCATGAATTCCCTGTTGTTTACGGTCGGGGATTTCGATGTGGTCTGATCCGAAGCAGCTATCTACATCCTGCACACATTCCTTGACAAGAACGCTCTCCTTGTAAGATACTTAGAGGCGGGGTTGGCGGGGTTGAAATTGCTTCCGCATGGGAAGCGCAACGGGTGGTTTCTTTATATGACCTTCTTAGCTGAAGCTTGGGAAAAAACTTTCGGCGCGAGCGAAAGCGCCATGTTGCTTGAAACATTCGGCGCAAGAGACTTCTCAGAGCTTCACCCTTCTCCGAAGCTTGAGAGAATAATATCAAAAGCAATCGACGAAGAAGGCGTCTCGCGAGAAGACGCTCTCTACCTCTCTGAGCTTTTCCCCAGAGAAATCCCTTTTCTCCTTCTGGCTGCATCGGCCATCAGGAACCGCTCGAAAGGAAAAACCGTAACTTACTCCAAGAATGTCTTCGTACCCCTTACCCAGCTCTGCAGGGACCGTTGCGGATATTGCACGTTCAAGATAGAGCCGGAAGAGGGAACGCTGTTCATGACCCCCCAAGAGGTCGTCGACATGGCGAAAAAAGGAGCTATGGCGGGATGCACGGAACTTCTTTTCGTCACGGGCGACAAACCGGAACTCGCTTACCAGGTATACAGGGACGCACTCGGGGAAATCGGTTACGAAACGACGGCGGAGTACCTGATCGACATGGGAAAGACCGGGCTTGAGCACGGAATCTTTCCCCACACCAATCTCGGGCTCTCAACCCCAGAAGAACTCTCCGGGTTCAGAAAGAGCAATCCCAGCATGGGCCTTATGCTTGAGAACATAAGCGAGAGGCTGCTTCGGCGCGGAAACGCCCATCACGGCTGCGCGGACAAGGTCCCGAAACTCAGGATGGAGACGATGGAGCACGCCGGCGAACTCAGGATTCCCTGGACAAGCGGCATACTGGTCGGAATCGGGGAAACGTTCGGGGAGAGAATTGATTCGCTTTACGCCCTGCTTGAACTCTCCCGCGAGTACGGCCATCTGCAGGAGATAATAATTCAGAACTTCAACCCCAAGGAAGGGATAAAGATGGAGGAATACCCTCCCGCCGATTTTCTCGAGATGCTGAAAACGGTCGCCATCTCAAGGCTTATATTCGGAGGGGACATGAACATACAGATACCCCCTAACCTCAACAACAGAAATTTCACTTTCTACCTGACGGCCGGCATAAACGATCTTGGCGGCGTGTCGCCTCTCACGATAGACTATGTTAATCCCGAGGCCCCGTGGCCGCAGGTCGAAAGAATGGAAAATGAGGTAAGCGCGCTGGGTTACGAGCTTCGGGAGAGGCTTCCCGTATACCCCGAGTACATAGACGAGCAATGGATAGACCCCTATGTTCTCGGCAAAGTAAGAGAACGCGTTGATGAGAGGGGATACGTTCCAATAAACTGAGAAATGGAAGAGATAAACAAGATAATAGACTCAATAGAGCAAAGAAGACCCCTAGGCGTCGACGGGGTGATGTCGCACATAAACGGCACGACGGGCCGCATAATCGAGGACGCGCTTTCGGGCAAGGAGATATCGGTTGAGGACGGAATCCATCTTTTCGGCATAGAGGATACAGACGAGATATCCGCCTTGGCTCTCGCGGCCGACCAGATAAGGAAGGATGATGTCGGGGAGGTGGTCACCTACGTCGTCAACAGAAACATAAACTTCACCAACATCTGCGATGTCTACTGCGGCTTCTGCAACTTTATGGCGGATGAGGGAGACGAGAGGGCGTACTTTCTCTCAATGGACGAAATCGCCGAGAGAACAGTCGAAGCCTGGGAGATAGGCGCGACGGAAGTATGCATGCAGGGAGGAATGCATCCCGAAATAGACGGCAATTTCTACGTCGAGCTTATAAAGACGGTGAAAAAGGCCGTGCCCGAGATGCACACCCACGCATTCTCACCTTACGAGATATACTACGGAGCCAAAACTCTCGGCATAGAGGAAGAGGATTTCATAAAGAGCCTCAAGGACGTCGGGCACAACACATTCCCCGGCACCGCTGCCGAGGTTCTCGTGGAAGAGGTAAGGAAAATAATCGCCCCCAGGAAGATACCGACAGAGGTGTGGATAAGGGTCGTGAAAAAGGCCCACAGGGAAGGGATGAGAACCACCTCAACCATAATGTACGGACATCTGGACAAGCGCCATCACTGGGCCATACATCTGGGAATACTGAGAGACATACAGAAAGAGACCGGAGGGTTCACGGAGTTCGTGCCGCTTCGGTTCATTCCCTGGAATACCAGGCTCTTCACTCACTCAAAGGGAAAGGTGAGAAAGGGGCCGACCGATCTTGACCAGCTCAAAATGTACGCGGTCTCCCGCATGATGCTTCGGGGATGGATAAACAACATACAGGTCTCCTGGGTAAAACAGGGACCCGAGTTCGCCCAGTTCTCTCTCACAGCCGGGGCAAACGATTTCGGGGGAACGCTCATGGAAGAGCAGATATCCCGTTTCGCCGGCGCAAGTTACGGACAGTACTTCCCGCCCGAGGAGTTCAGAAAACTCACCAGAGAGATAGACAGAATCCCGGCCGAACGCGACACGACCTACGGGATACTGAGAACGTTTGAAAACGGCGAGGCCTGAAGACTATCTCTCCCGTGCGTAGTCTTTTGTCCCGAGACGCTCCGGCTGGCACTGGTTTCCATGGAGAAATCAAAAATCGAAGATCTGAGCAGGACGCTTGGCAGACAGATCCGGGGCGAGATAAGAAAAAGCCTCATTGACCGGGACATCTACAGCACGGACGCAAGCAACTACAGAATTCTCCCCGAAGCAATCGTAATCCCGAAAAACCCCCAGGACATAGAGATCGCGATCTCCGAAGCCTCCGCCCGCGACATACCGGTCACGGTGCGCGGAGCCGGGACAAGCCTTGCGGGACAGGCGGTAGGAGAAGGAATAATCCTTGACCTGTCAAAGTACATGAACAGGGTGATCGACGTGGACACCGGAGGGAGAAAAGTCAGGGTGGAGCCCGGAATCTCGATCGACAGCCTTAACAGAAACCTCTCGCCCCTAGGTCTCATGTTCGGACCGGACCCCTCAAGCGCAAGCGTTGCCACCGTGGGGGGAGCCGTCGCGAACAACGCCACGGGAGCTCACTCCATACTTTACGGAATGGCAGGCGACCACGTGATTTCCTCAAACGTCGTGCTGGCGGATGGGTCTTCCCTCGAGCTTTCCGGGGAAAACTACAAAAGACGCGGTGGAGGACCCGGCATCGCGGAGAGTCTTTTTGAAAAACTCGCCGCGCTTATAAAGGAGAGCGGGGAGCTCGTAAAAACCGATTTTCCAAAACACTGGAGAAGGGCTTCGGGGTATTCACTTAATTATTTCCTGGACGGGGAATTCAATCCCGCGAAACTTCTTGCCTCCTCGGAAGGCACTCTCGCGGTCTCGACCGATTTTGAGCTCAGTCTGGTCAGAAAACCTCTCTCAAGCGCGCTCTGCGTTATCCCGTTTCGCGAAATTCCGGAGGCCATGGACTCGGTCTCAGAGATTCTCTCCCACGGCCCCTCCGCTATAGAACTTATTGACGGAACCCTGATAGGCCTTGCGAAAAGAAATAAAGGATTCTCCCGCTCCCTCTCCTTCATTGACGGAAACCCCGGTTCCATTCTGGTGGTCGAATTCCAGGGAGACGACGAAAAGCAGACCAGAGAGAAGGCGAAGAACCTGGCGGAATCCCTTAACTCCGCTTTTGCAGTACCGGGGCGGGAAGAACAGGAAAGAATCTGGGACGTAAGGAAGGCGGGGCTCGGAATTCTTATGAGCGACAGGGGAAACCACAAACCCGTGCCTTGCATAGAAGATGTCTCAGTTCCCGCGGAGAATCTGGCCCGATACACAAGGGATGTGATCTCGCTTCTTCGCGAGTTCGGTCTTAAGGCCGCTTTCTACGGACACGCAAGCGCAGGATGTCTGCACATAAGGCCCCTTCTTGACCTTCGGGAGCACAGGGGAATATCCGATATGACGGCGCTTTCAGAGCGCACCCTAGAACTTGCTCTCCGCCACTCCGGGGTAATGAGCGGAGAGCACGGAGACGGCCTTCAGAGAAGCTGTCTTAACGAAAAACTCTTCGGAGAGGAACTTTACTCCGTAATGAAAAGACTTAAGGACATATTCGACCCGCGCGGAGTGCTAAATCCGGGGAAAGTGGTCGATGGAGCCGATCCGTCCCTGAATCTCAGGGCGGGAAAACCCTCGGCGGATATCGCCACATTTCTTGACTGGTCCCGGGAAGGGGGTCTTGGAGCGGCGGCGGCCATGTGCAACGGCCAAGGGGTCTGCAGAAAGACCTCCGGGGAAATAATGTGTCCTTCCTACAGGGCGACCATGGATGAAGGCGACACCACAAGGGCGCGCGCCAACCTGCTTCGGGAACTTATGCTGGGCCGCATGGACGCAGACATGATCTACGAGAAAGAATTTTACGACGTTTTCGATCTTTGCGTGGGATGCAAGGCATGTCGCACGGAATGTCCTTCAGGTGTTGACGTCTCGAAGATGAAAACCGAGTTTCTGGCGCTCTACAAGAACAAAACCGGGTTTACGGCAAGAGACAGGCTGTTTGCCGGGGTGCACGGGACAAGTTCCGTGCGAAGCACCCTTCCCCGCTTTTTAAACCGGACGCTTGAGAGTTCTTTTTCCCGGGAGCTGCTCTCACTCGCGGGGATTTCCCGAAAAAGGTCTCTTCCCCCGATTGCCGAAGAAACCCTGAGCGGCTGGTTCCGCAGAAGAAACAGAAAGCCCCGGAACACAAAGCAGGTGGTTTATTTTCACGACACATGGTCCGAGTTTTTCTACCCGGAGATAGGAAAAGCCATCACGGGGGTGCTTGAGCGTCTCGGTTTCGAGGTGCTTATTGAGAGACGGAGAAAGTGTTGCGGGCGGCCGATGCTGAGCACGGGAATGGTTGAGGAGACCAGGAAAAACGCGATCCATAACGTAAACATTCTCCTTCCTTATGCGCGAAGAAATATCCCCGTGGTGTTTTCAGAACCCAGCTGTCTGTCTGCGTTTCGGGATGAGTACGCCGATCTTCTTCCGGGAAACGGGTCTCTGGATACGCTTGTTGAGAACATCCACTCGGTCTCTGAATTTGTCTACGCCGAGGGCGGCAATCTCCCACTTTCTGGAGAACGGGACCGGCAGTCTGTCCTCGTTCACGGACACTGCCATGAAAGATCAGCGGGCGATTTCGGCAAAACCATGGCGCTGCTTGGAAATCTCGGCTACGACGCAAGATCAAGCGACGCCGGGTGCTGCGGCATGGCCGGGAGCTTCGGTTACGAAAAAGAACACTACGAAATATCAAAAGCCATGGGAGAAAGCGGTCTTTTCCCGAAAATAAGGACCTTGAGCGAATCAGAAAGGGTCTGCGTAACAGGCGTCTCATGCATGGAACAGGTCTCCCACTTCACAGATGCGGAAGCGGTTCACGTGGCGCTGCTCCTTGAAGAATCCATATCGTCCGAAAACACAGAATAATGAGGTGGAAGCCGCCCGCGCTTGCCGGTAAGATAAAAGTCATGGCATTTGCGCAGATCATAGGACACGAACCCCAGAAGGAATTTCTTCTCAGTTCCGTCCGGAAAAACCGGATTTCCCACGCTTACCTTTTCTCGGGACCCGAGGGCGTGGGAAAGAAGCTGGTCGCAGTCGGTTTCGCGAAACTTATAAACTGCACCGATGAGCGGACCGAAGATCCTGACTGCGGATGCGCCTCGTGCGTAAAGACCGAAAAAGGTCTTAACCCCGACGTGCTTGTGTTCGGATACCCGGGAGAGAAAACAATAAAGGTGGATAACGTAAGAGAGGACATAGAGCGGCTTATACACCTCGCCCCCTATGAAAACCCTTACAAGGTCTTTATAGTCGACGGCGCGCAGAGAATGAACTTCAACGCTCAGAACGCGTTTCTTAAGACCCTTGAAGAACCGCCGCCCAATTCCGTGATAATCCTGATAACCACCCTCGCCGACCAGCTGATGCCGACTATAAGGTCAAGATGTCAGTCGGTGGTGTTCCAGCCGCTTGAAACGCGCAAGGTAAGGGAGTTTCTGGAAAAAGAAAACCCTGAGAGCGGCGACCCGGAACTTGTCTCGAGAATATCCGGAGGCAGCATCTCAAGAGCGCTTGCGACCGACGAGGATTACCTGCGCAAAAGGACCGAATACATAGACTGCCTGATGGCAGTTGACGGCAGAAAACCGCTTACCCTTTTTGATTCCGTTGAGAGAATACAGAAAGAGATAAAAGGCGGAGGGCCGGATGAACTGAAAACGGTCTTTGACATCTTCTCCGTGTGGCTTCGGGATTCGGTGGTTCTCAAGACCTCCGGGGAAAAAGATGAAATAGTAAACGCAGACCTCCTTGAGCGGCTGAGCGAATATTCGGGAAAAAGGAACGTGTCTGAACTTCTCGGCAAATTCTCGGCCCTTGAAGAAGCCATGACGCGGATATCAGAGAATAACGCAAACGTCGAGGTCTCCCTCGAGAATCTTCTTTTGAGGCTTTCGGTGTAGGGACGCCGCAACCGCTTCCCCGCAGAAGGAACAACCGCGTTTCCCGGGAAGCCTCCCTGGACCACGCGTTATGACCCATTCGTTTTTTTTTGCGTCTCAAGGGAGTTTTGTGTTATAATGGGAAGAATTGACAACCAATATGATTGGAAATTTCATAAAAGGTGGTGATATATGCGCAATCTGATCCTGACAATGGCAGTCCTTCTGTTCGCTTCTTCCCCGGTGTTTGCCGGAGAGGGCGGCGGTGAAAGCGAAGCATTGAAACAGCGTATCGAATATCTGGAACAGGAACTCGAAAGCACCCGGGAAAAACTCACGGAGTTTGAATCCGCGGCCGCGGCGACTGAGCAGGCGGAACCAAAGAAGAGCCCGATCCGGATCGGCGGCGCCATGCGCGCCAACCACGCCTACGGCGATTACGATGGCCGCAGGGGCGAGAACATCGGAGATTCGGACTTTGAACTTCTGCGCATGAACGTCGATCTTGACTATAACGGCATTATAGGAAGAGCCGAATACCGCTACTACGACGATTACAGCATGATGCACACGGCGTGGCTCGGATATACCTCGGATAGTTTCGGCACCCTCAAGGCCGGCATCGTCCGCGTTCCTTTCGGACCGGGAGCATGGGGGGTTTCAAACAGCTGGTTCTTTGATCAGCATTACTACGTCGGGCTTTCAGACGACATGGACCTCGGGGCGAGATGGACAAAAGCCTTCGGCGATCTCACGGTTGACCTTGCCTACTATCTTGAGGATGAGGGACACTGGGACGGAAGCAGCCGCGACAGTGCCCGGTACAGCTACGATCCTGTGAAATGGAACAACACTGCTGACGCGGACGGGAAAATTACGGCCGGGGCGACAAATGGCTTTGAGGAAAAGCACCAGGTAAATCTGCGTCTGATCTACTCAACCGGAACAATCGGAGATGTAGGAATGTCCTTTCAGTACGGAGGACTTGAGGGAACGGGCGTTGACGACTCAGGCGCCGACCACCTCGCGGTCTCTGCTCACGCGGTGACCCAGCTTCGGGATTTCTCGCTTCACTCCCAGCTTTCTTACTACAAGTACGACATTACGGATAACACTCCGTGGGGAACCGGAGACCTTATCCCTATGGGAGCTTTTAACTTCGCCTGGCCGGTGGCATCCGAAGCGTGGATACCGGCAGTTTCCCTCAGGTACAACGGCTTGAATATCTCGTGGCTTGACGGCGTTACGCCCTATGTGGAGTGGAGTTCCATCATGAACAAAAAAGGCGATCTTAACGACAGCACCCTCTGGACTTTCGGAACTATGTGGTACTGGGGATCCCTTTATATCTATACCGAGCTCGGCCTAAGCGACGGCAATTATTTCGTCGGTGGCGAGGGAGATGACTACTCGAACATCTACGGGTTAAACGATTTCGGCGCCAGCGGAAACAACGAGTGGCACAAGCGCTTTAACGTTAACGTGGGTTACTACTTCACTCTTTACGAATAATAAAAAAGCAGAAGGAGATATAAATGAAACAGGCTCATGAACATCCGGCCGGACAGGGCAATCTACAGATATTCGGCCTTGACATAAATGTCCCGGTATTTGTCGCATCCGGCATTTCAGTACTCATTTTCACGATCGGAGCGCTGATTTTCCAGGAAAAAGCGGCGGAGGTGCTGGGAGCGCTTCGCGTCTCGATTACCACCCAGTTTGACTGGCTTTTCATGAGCGCCGGATCCATATGCTTTTTGTTCTGTCTCCTCCTGATCCTGTCTCGCCTTGGAGATGTGCGCCTGGGCGGCACTCACGCTCGCCCGGAGTACTCGAGGATTACCTGGCTCTCCATGATCTTCACGGCGGGAGTCGCCATAGGCCTGCTTTTCTACGGAGTGCTCGAACCTGTCTATTACCTGCTGAATCCTCCTCTGGGAATTGATCCCTCCGACTCCGAGGCGACCCAGGCCATCGCCATATCCGCGTCAACCTTTCACTGGGGACTGGTCCCGTGGGCATTCTACGGAACCGTGGGCCTCGGGCTCGCTTTTTTCGCCTACAACAAGGGGCTGCCTCTTACTGTCCGCTCGGTATTCTACCCTCTTCTCGGAGAACGCGTGTGGGGATGGAGCGGGCATATAATAGATACTCTGGCCATATTCGCCACGCTGTTCGGTCTTGCCACATCGCTCGGACTCGGGGCAAAGCAGGCCGTGGCGGGTTTAAACTACCTGTTCGGAATTCCGGCAACGGACATGGCCCATGTTCTCTTCATAGCCCTGACCACTTTCTTCGCCACGCTTTCGGTGCTAAGCGGACTCAACGTGGGGATCAAACGTCTGAGTCAGGTCACCATCTCACTCGCCCTCCTCCTGCTTCTGTTTGTTTTCGTCGCGGGACCGACGCAGTACATAGTGAGCAGCCTCTTCGCGGGACTTGCGGACTATTTTGTAAAGGCCGTGCCTCTCAGCAACTGGGTAGGGAGAGAGGATACGGGTTTTCTGCACGGCTGGACTACTTTTTACTGGGCCTGGTGGATTTCATGGACACCGTTTGTAGGAATGTTCATCGCCCGCATTTCAAGAGGCAGAACCGTACGCGAATTTCTTATCTGCGTCCTCGTTCTGCCAACTCTCTGCTGCCTGCTCTGGATGAGCGTTTTCGGCGGCACTGCCATCCATCAGCTTCTCTTTGAGGGCTACACGGGCGTTACGGAGATAATCACGCAGTGGAAGCCCGAACTCGCGCTGTTCAAGATGCTCGAGCAGATGCCCATGACACAGGTGCTTTCCTTCGCGAGCGTCGTTCTTCTCATAATCTTCTTTATCACTTCATCGGATTCGGGTTCTCTGGTGATCGACATAACTTCGTCCGGAGGAAAACTTGACGCTCCCGCCTCCCAGCGGGTGTTCTGGTGCAGCCTTGAGGGCGCAGTCGCCATTGCCCTGCTTCTGGGAGGAGGTCTTAAATCACTGCAGGCCGCCTCGCTCATAGCCGGACTTCCGTTCTCCATCCTGCTTATCCTGATGACGGTAAGCATATGGAAAGGGCTCAGAAGCCAGAAGCGCTGATACGGGGAGAGAAGAACGGTTTTCTAGCGCGAACGCCGCGGCTTGCCCCGCTTCTGCAGTAAAATGGAACGAGAAAAAAAGCCGGCGCATGGGCAGAAAATTCACAAGGGACGCCCATACCAGCGCGGGCGGGAAAACATCAAGATACTAAGGCTTGATTTCCACGCCCCGTCATTCCTCGTTTCCGCTCTGCTGATCATCGCCTTCATCGTTGCCGGGACGGTCTTTCAGGAAAAAACGGCCGAGGTCTTCGAAAGTGCCCGGAACCTGCTCACGACCTGGTTTTACTGGTGGTTCATGAGCGCCGCCAACATTATCCTGCTTTCCTGCCTGCTGCTTATGCTCTCTCCGCTTGCCAAGGTGCGTCTGGGCGGGCAGGACGCAAAACCGGACTACTCATATGCAAGCTGGTTCGCGATGATCTTCGCTACTTCGGTAAGCGCGGGATTCATCTTTTTCGGGGTGGTGGAACCCGTATATCACTTTCAGAACCCTCCTCTCGGCGCAGACCCTTCGGATGCTGAAGCCGCTTTCACGGTTGCCATGGCCGGATCCATTTTTCACTGGGGACTCCATGGATGGGCGATATTCGCCGTCGCGGGCCTGTCAATGGCCCTTTTCTCCCATAACATGCATATGCCTTTCTCCCTGCGCTCGGTTTTCTATCCCGTCCTGGGCAACCGCGTGTGGGGATGGGCGGGACACCTGATTGAAACCCTTGTTGTATTCTCCACCCTGTTCGGTCTTGCCGTCTCCATCGGGCTTGGAACCGAACAGATAATCGGGGGAATCGATTACCTGTTTGAAATCCACCCTTCCAGCCTTCTCAGAGTGGGACTGATCGCCCTGGTAATGCTGACGGCAATGACCGCACTTCTCACCGGTATAAACAGCGGAATCGGCCGCCTGAGCCGGTTTAACATAACCCTCGCTGTGGGGCTGATGCTTTTTCTCATCTCGGCCGGTCCGACGCTTGACATCTTCCGCCACTGCCTGACCTCGTCCAAAAGCTATCTGGTCAATATGGCATCCTTTAGTCTCTGGACAGGACGTGAGGACACTGCCTTCATACACGACTGGACCATTTTTTACTGGGCCTGGTGGTTCTGCTACGCACCTTTTGTAGGAATGTTCATCGCGCGTATTTCAAGGGGCAGGACCGTGCGGGAGTTTCTTTTTTTCGTCCTCATACTGCCGACCGTTTTCTGCGTGCTCTGGATGAACTCTCTCGGAGGCTCGGCAGTTTTTCAGTTTCTCTTCGACGGTTACGCGGGGGTGGTCGAAGCGGTCGGTTCGGGGCGCAGTGAACTTGCGTTGTTCAAAATGCTGGAGGAGTTCCCGCAACCATATCTGTCCTCCATTTTAATTATCGTCATGCTGTTTTCCTTCCTTGTCGTCTCGCTTGATTCAGGTTCTCTGGCCGTTGACTCCATAACGGCAGGAGGCAAGATGGACACACCCGTGCCCCAGCGCGAGTTCTGGTGCTTTGTCGGCGGAGTTATACCCGCGGTGCTTATGCTTGCGGGCGGACTGAGATCATTCCAGGCGGCGGTTGTTCTCTTAAGTTTTCCGCTTACGATCCTGTTCATCGTAATGCTTTTCGGAATCTGGGCGGGGCTTCGCCGAGAGTGGCGCCACCTGCATCCTTCGGAACGGAGTCCCCGAAAAAACCCAGGTTGACGGGGCACCGCAAACCCAACATTTGAGAATCTGGTGAATTTCATTGAGAATGTCAGAAAAATAAAATAAATTTCTGACAAAAGAAGAAACAATACATCTGAAAGTAAAGTATTTAAAAACAGATTTATAATTGTTGACAGTGAAAGAAAAATATATTAATCTTCTGACAAATAATAGTCAGGAGAAGATTATCTGATGGCCGCTATCGCCGACAAAATAATGAAGAGAACTCTGGAGCAAAAAGCGGGCTGGGTGTTCACGCCGAAAGACTTCCTTGATATTGGAAACCGCGCGGCGGTTGATCAGGCGTTGTCCCGCCTGGCGAAAGCCGGACGGGTGCGCAGAATAATACGCGGCCTGTACGATGTCCCGAGATACAGCAACTTTCTCAAACGCACCGCGACAGTTGATCTGTATTCCGCGATTGACGCAATAGCGAGACGGGACAGTGCCAGAATAATGCGCAGCGGGTCGGTATACGCAAATCTTCTTGGCCTGACTAACTCGGTACCCGCACAACCCGTTTACTATACTGATGGTCATTCAAGAACAGTAGAAATCAGCAGGAGAAAAGTCCAGTTCCGCCACGCATCCCCGAGAATAATGCGCTGGACAGGAACGCATGGGGGACCGGTGATTCAGGCTTTGCGGTGGCTGGGGCCCTATGCGTCCAAGGATCCAAGTGTCGTTCCGACCCTGAGGCGCACGCTTCCCGACTACGTGAAGCTGGACCTGTCGCAGAACATCCGGTACGTACCCACCTGGATGAGACCTATTGTAAACAAAGTAACCGGTGACGGAGCAGTCAAACTATGAACAAAGCCTTTAAATCCTTTCTTGCCATTCCAGAGCAGGACAGAATACATCTGTTCGAGGAGTCCGCGGACCGCCTCTACACGCTTCCTGAATATATAGAGAAAGACTTCTGGGTTTGTCTGGTTCTTGACGCGCTTTACAACGGACTCCCCGAGGGGCACCCGAAACTGCTCTTTAAGGGCGGAACATCTCTCTCAAAAGCTTTCAGCCTTATTCAGCGATTCTCAGAAGATGTGGACATAGTCGTCTATCGCGAAGATCTGGGATTCAAAGAAGAAAGGGACCCTACTCTCGCAGAGAATCTTTCGAACAAGAAACGCAAAGCACTCTTTGAAGAGCTGAGATTGGCATGCAGCGACTATATTCTCGGGGGAATGAGAAAATACCTCGCAATACTCATTGACGAAGTCGCGCGGGGGTGCCGGGTATACCCTGATCCGAATGATCAGGACCGCCAGACACTGCTTGTCGAATACCCGTCCCTGTATCTGGCCGGAGAGGACGATTACGTAGCGACTCAGGTAAAAATCGAAGCCGGAGCAAGGTCGGCGCTGGATCCTAACCTTGCCTGCTCCATAACCCCCTACATTGCCGACGAGCTTCCCGACTGGTCGCTTGAAGCGGAGAACATAACTGTGATATCGCCCGAACGAACCTATCTCGACAAGCTTCTCATCCTCCACGGCGTGCACTGCGGCTACCGGGACTCCGGGAGACTTCCAAGAGAAAAACAGCGAATTTCACGCCATTACTATGATGTCGCGATGATCACGGAAACAGATATTGCCAAATCGGCACTGTCCGATACAGATCTGCTGGACGATGTGCGGGCCCATAATACGCTGGCTTTCCGACAGGCCTGGAAAAAACTTGAAGAAGCAGTGCCGGGTTCCTTAAGACTCCTTCCGCAGGAAGAACCGCGCAGGATAATCGAACAGGATTATGCGGACATGCAGGGAATGCTCTTTGGCTCTCCTCCGGATTTCAGCTGGATCATGGAACAGCTTGAGGACGCAGAATCCATGATCAACAAAACCTGATCCCGAGGCGCACTTTCACCGCGGATGCGACCCCTGCCGAAAAGGTCCGACATGCCGTGAGTCAGGATTCTGGGGCGCAAAAGATTGAAATACACGCTCTTTGTGTTTTATTAATGCCGAGACAGGCTTTCCCTTTAATGGTTCACGATAACAGATGAAGAAAGAGCAGTTCTACGTAACGACTCCGATTTACTACGTAAACGACGTGCCGCACATCGGCCACGCCTACACGACCATAGCGGCCGACACCATCGCGAGATACAAGGCCGCGGCGGGACACGAAGTCTATTTTCTCACGGGAACCGACGAGCACGGAAGAAAGATAGAACAGACCGCCCAGACTGGCGGAGAAACCCCCATAGAGCTTGCTGACAGAGTGGTAGTCAAGTTCCAGGACCTCTGGAAACTCCTCGGCATCTCGAACACCGACTTCATAAGAACCACGGAGCCGCGCCACCACGAAGCGGTATCCGAAATATGGAAACTCGTAGAGAAAAACGGCGACATATACCTTGATGAGTACGAAGGCTGGTACGACGTGAGAAACGAAGCCTTCATAACCGAAACCCAGCTCGAAGAAATAATGAAGCTTCCGGAAGAAAGCCGCCCCCGACTGGAAAAAATAAAAGAGCAGAGCTACTTCTTCAGGCTGTCTCGTTACCAGGAACCCCTTCTTCGCCATTACAGCGAACATCCCGAGTTCATAAAACCTGACTACAGAAGAAACGAGGTCGTAAGTTTCGTGGAGGGAGGTCTCAGGGACCTTAGCGTGAGCAGGACTAATTTCTCGTGGGGAATCCCGGTTCCCGACTCGGAAGGACACGTGGTCTACGTCTGGTTCGACGCCCTCACGAATTATCTTACGTCGCTTGGGTTCCCCGGGAAGACCGGCGATTTCGGGAAATTCTGGCCAGCGGATATTCACCTCGTGGGAAAAGACATACTCAGGTTCCACGCCGTCTACTGGCCCGCTTTTCTCATGTCCGCGGGACTCTCGCTTCCAAAAACGGTCTTTGCCCACGGGTGGTGGACGGTTGAGGGGGAAAAGATGTCAAAATCACTTGGAAACGTGGTTGATCCCTGCCAGGTGGTTGAGGAGTTCGGCTCTGAGGTGTTCCGTTATTTTCTGCTCCGCGAAATACCTTTTGGACAGGACGGAGACTACTCGAAAAGATCGCTTGTCAGCAGGGTGAACGGGGAACTTGTGAACGGGCTTGGAAATCTCGTGAGCCGCTCTCTGGGGATGATAGAGAGATACCTCGGAGGAATCGTCCCTGAGCCGGGGGAGCCTTCGGAAAGCGAAAAGAAGATAGAGAGTTCCTACGGGGAGACCCGCCTTCAGGTGAGTTCTGATCTTGAGGAGCTTGCGTTTAACAGGGCGCTTTCCCGCATATGGGAATTCATAGGACTTGTTAACCGGTATGTGGACAGCGAGGCGCCGTGGAAACTCGCAAAGCAGGAGGGAGAGGAAAAAAGGCTTGGAACCGTGCTCTGGACCCTTGCCGAGAGCATAAGGGTGATTTCCATTCTTGCCTATCCGTTTCTGCCGGAAACCGCACAGGCCATCCGGGAGAAAATCGGACTGTCCCCAGATATAAGCGCTGAAAACGCGGACTGGGGACATACCGAGCCGGGAACATCCGTGGTTAAGGGAGAGAATCTTTTCGCGAGGATAAAGGAAGAAAAAGACTGATCAGAGAAAACGCCTCCGAAGACCTTTCAAAACAGACCCGGCATCCACGAAGCGCCATCAGATTCCAGAAGACCTGATTTGATACGACAAGATCTAATCAGGCTTTGTCAAAAACTGTCCAGCCGTTCAAGGAACCGGCCCTTGCGACTGTGCCTTGAAAGCAGCGAATTCAGGCGGATTGAGAATGCGTCTGAGGCTCCATCTTCTTCAGCAATCGCGCGCATATCCGAAATCAGGGCCGCAGCACGGTCGTAGGCAGAAACATTCCGCATGTTGATCTCGTTTTCGATATCTTGCCACACGTCTTCTCCGCGCAGCCTGAGACCACGGAGACGAGCTCTGCGCTCCTCCTCTTTGCGGCGCTCAGACTCAAGGCGGCGCGCCTTGCGGAGTTCGGCCTCGGCAGCTTCGCGAGCGTTTCTTATCTCGCTCGCGCGAGCGCGCAAATCGGATACCGTACGAAGTCCCACCTGCGTGTCTGAATCTCCAGACGGAGACAAGACTTCCTCTGCTCTCCTTTTTACCTCCGCAGCCACGCTAGGGTCGCCCTGAACCAGTCGATAAAGCCAGGAGGTCTTCTCCTCATCCTCCATTGTATCAAGAACCGCGCGTAATGTTTCAGCGGAAAGTTCCGGAGTCTCGGAAACAGCACCTGATTCCGAGGCGGCACTAACCAGGTCAGAGTCAATTTGGAAAAAATCGGCGAAGGCCTCAAGGCCGCCGTTCATCGGGCCTATGCCGGGCAAGGGCTCCATCCCGTTGCCTGGAACAATTTCCCACTGAACACCAATCAGCCAGGCGAGATAAAGAACCCGCAAGTCACCCGAGAGCAGGTCGCATCTAAGCGGCGCCAGAGCGGCAAGCCAGCCCGAACCGTCATCCCAGTCATAAGAGTCCTCCGTCATTGCATATCCCGAGGGAATATCAACATCAAAGATCGTGTTGTCTCCCGAATCATATATGGCTACCTTGTCAATGCCGGGCAGAAAATCTTTAAATCTGTCACGATCAATGAACTTCTTCGGCAGTCTGATCATAAAGCGTCGCGAGCCCCAGTTAGCCAAGTAGAGATGCAGGTCAAACCAGCGTTTCATCATATCCGTCGGATCGGCCTTCAGATCACCCCATTCGTAGTGGTTAGTAAAGCTTGTGGACGTTATCTGCGCGCGGCTTGAGATTCTGCGCAACTCCGTCCTGTCCTCATTGCTCAACGCGCGGTCTACAGCCTGAAATTCGTAGTACTGGTATTCGCTCATTTTAGATATGCCTCGGTATGGTTTTTTCCTTAATCATGTAGAGAGTAGGTCATGCTTGATAAAAGGACACTGTATTTCTGATCATTTGCAGTATTTCTGATTTGCTCTGAGGTATTCAGTTATAAATTCATCAAGGTGTCCTTGGAACCCAGAAAGTATAATAGCTTTCTTTTCTTCAACAGAATCAGAAATTCCGAAGTGCCCGAGGGTACCAGTTTCCCATGTCGTCGCCGTACCATATGTGGAAGACAGGGAATCTTCTAAGACCTTATTAAATTCAAGCTCCATACTAACACCAATTCCGACTGTATTAACCCCTGCGTATAAATGATCGACCATTTTGGTGCTTTTTCCGGACTCGCTGAGTTCAATGGGAATACGGGCAGAACGTAAACGTGACTCTATAAAATTTCTAAGTTCTGTTTCAGTCAGATTTATTCTATCATCTTTGTCTTTTCCAAGGCTCACACCTATCAGTAATTCGATAGGCTGACAATTATTAAAAAGACGAAACTGCAATCTAACATCTTCATTGCTTCTTGTATCTGTTTCTGTTGGAACGGGGTCGCAAGCGACCGTAATGAGTAGAGCAAACAGCAGGTTAAGAATTAACGCCTTGCGCATTTTTCGTTTCGTCAAGTATATATTCACGGTTTTTTTCTGTGTTCCGGTACTTCATATCGCTGCCGGAAATCAGAAAAGCATGCATTCATCGGACAATTCCGAAAACACAGTTTCTCTCGACGCAGAAAGAGTGTAATAAGAAAGACAGGATTATCAACGCGCAGTGCTACGACAATCAGGATGGGAAAACAAAGGGGCAGTTAACCGTCTCGCTCTTTTCCGGTTTTATGAACAGGCACGGCAAGGTAGAATACAAAAAGCAAGGGTTGTCTTAAGTTGCTCTTGTTATCCGGGATGTCACGGCAAGCATGGAATGAAGCAGAAAAAGAAGAAATCATCCGGCAAGAAAGCGGCGCCGGAAGCAAACGGCGCCACAGTAGGGTATGAGGCAGAACTCTGGGACATGGCCAACGCTCTTCGGGGAAGCATGGACGCGGCGGAGTACAAGCATGTCGTTCTGGGACTCATATTTCTCAAGTACATATCCGACGCGTTTGAGGAAAAACGTCGTGAGCTTGAAACGCAGGCATCCAAGGGAGCGGATCCGGATGACCCGGATGAATATCGGGCGGAAAACATATTCTGGGTGCCTCCCGAGGCCCGCTGGCAGGACATAAAGGCACAGGCAAGACAGCCCATAATCGGAAAACTCGTTGATGATGCCATGGCGGGAATCGAGCGGGAAAACAGGGAGCTTAAAGACGTCCTGCCGAAAAACTACGCCCGCGTGGCGCTGGACAAGCAGAGGCTCGGTCAGGTCATAGACCTTATAAGCAACATAAAAGTCGGCGACAGGGACGCGCGGTCAAAAGATGTTCTGGGCAGGGTCTACGAATACTTTCTCTCGCAGTTCGCAAACGCCGAAGGAAAGAAAGGAGGAGAGTTCTACACTCCCCGCTGCGTGGTAAAACTGCTGGTGGAGATGCTTGAACCCTACGGGGGCCGCGTTTATGATCCGTGCTGCGGCTCGTCAGGCATGTTCGTGCAGTCAATTGAATTCATCGCAGCGCATGCGGGAGGAAGCGGCAGCAACTCCAGACTTCCAAGGGGCGTCAAACCCAACATTTCGATCTACGGACAGGAATCGAATTACACGACCTGGCGTCTTGCGAAAATGAATCTGGCAATTCGCGGCATTGAAGCTCAGATTGCCCATGGCGACACTTTTCACAACGACTGCCACCCTGATCTCAGAGCGGATTTCATTCTCGCCAATCCGCCGTTTAACGTAAAGGACTGGGGCGGAGAGAGACTGAGGGAAGACAAGCGCTGGAAATACGGCACTCCACCCGAGGGAAACGCGAATTTCGCCTGGGTACAGCACATGGTGCATCACCTGGCGCCCGGCGGGTCGGCGGGCTTCGTACTGGCAAACGGCTCTATGTCTTCTTCCCAGAACGCCGAGGGCGAAATCAGAAAAAACCTTGTCGAGGCGGGCATCGTTGACTGCGTGGTGGCGCTTCCGGGACAGCTTTTTTATTCAACGCAAATTCCCGCATGTCTCTGGTTTCTCTCGCGCACAAAAAGAGAAAATATTCTTTTTGTTGACGCACGTACACTCGGCCGCATGGTGGATCGCACCCATAGGGAGCTTACAGATGAGGAAATCAGTCGCATAGCATCAACCTATCACTCGTGGAGAGATGAGAAGAATGCTGAAGAGTACAAAGATATCCCCGGGCTCTGTAAAAGTGCGGGTCTGGACGAGGTGCGCCGCCACGGCTACGTTCTCACTCCGGGGCGTTACGTGGAAGCGGAAGCTGAAGAAGATGACGGCGAACCGTTTGAAGATAAAATGAAACGGCTTACTCTCAAGCTCCGCGAGCACCGCGAAGAAGCAGCCAGACTTGACGCGGCTATTGTCTCCAATCTTAAAAAACTGGGATATGATCTCTGATTGCGTAAACTGAATTTTATTTCTACGTCTTGTTTGTCGTGAGGATGCAATAATAGAATGAAACTTGATGTTGAAACGCTTGAAACCGCAGTGCGGGAGATGGGAGACTTCCTGGAGAAATTCAGAGACTACGAGACTTCCGACGACATTTTGCTTTTCAGAATTCTCCAAGCGGGTGTTATCAAAGCGTTTGAATTTACCTATGAATTGTCCATTCGCTCCATTCGGCGGCAATTGTCCCAAGCATCCTTTGACATAGCCAATGTCGATGCTTTGGATTTTCGCGACATGATACGGGTTGCGGCGGATGCTGAACTTGTTGCTGAACCCAAACGCTGGTTTGAGTATAGAAAGAAGCGCAATATAACCAGTCATACTTATGACAAGCACAAAGCTGAGGAAGTTCTTTCCATTGTGGACGACTTTCTGGAAGATACCCGTTTCCTTCTTGCCGAACTTAAAAGGAGAAATGCCCCCTGAAAGCACGAATCGACATCCCGCCGGACGACCTTGAGATTGTTCAACAGATTCTCGCCGAGCATGTTCCCGACCTTGAAGTCCGGGCTTTTGGGTCGCGCGTCAACTGGACGGCGCGGCAATACTCTGACCTTGATCTTGTCTTAATGACCGACAAACCGCTTGATATCCCGCGCCTTGATGACCTGTGCGAAGCCTTTTCGCAGTCCGACCTGCCATTCCGGATAGATATTGTGGACTGGTCTTCTGCTTCTGAAAGTTTTCGGAGGATAATTGAGGAAAAATGTATCGTTGTCCAAAAAGAAGAATTTAAGGCCAATCAATGGTGCAAGACTCCTCTAAAGGATGTTGCTGAAATAAGAATGGGACAATCACCGCCAAGCTCCACATATAATGAATACGGAGACGGTATTCCATTTTTTCAGGGTGTTAAAGACTTCAATTATCGTTATCCCTCGCTTAGAGTCTTCTGTTCAAAACCTTCACGGATTGCTCAACCCGGCGACATACTGTTTAGTGTTCGAGCTCCAATTGGCCGAATTAATATTGCGGACAAAAAATGTTCTATAGGCAGAGGGCTAGCTATTATCAGACCCCGTACCAATTCAGATGCCAGATATATAGAGTTCGTACTTCGCAGTATGGAAACAAAATGGGATGCAATTGAAGGTAGTGGTTCTGTCTTTGGAAATGCTACAAGAAAAGACTTGGAAACACTGACCCTGCGATGGCCTATTAACAAACAGGAACGTTATGCAATCGCAAATATTCTGGGAACATTGGACGACAAAATAGAATTAAACAGGCAAATGAGCGAGACGCTGGAGGAGATGGCTCAAGCGCTGTTCAAATCATGGTTTGTTGATTTTGATCCGGTACGGGCAAAGATGGAAGGCCGTGATCCGGGTCTGCCCAAACATATTGCTGACTTGTTTTCTGACCGGCTAGTGGAATCTGAATTGGGGAAAATCCCGGAAGGGTGGGAGGTGAAATTATTCGAGGATATTGTCAATCGGCTAGGTGACAATATTAACCCGCTTACATGCCCTGACTCTGTGTTCAGTCATTTTAGCATTCCTGCTTACGACCAGGGACGGGCACCAAAGCAGGAATTGGGCGAGGACATTAAGAGTACGAAGACACGAGTCCCACCTGGAACTGTACTTCTCTCAAAACTCAACCCTGAGATAGAACGAGTTTGGCTAGCAGATGTCATGGAGGATGAGACTGCAATCTGCTCAACTGAATTCCTAGTGCTTCAGGCCAAGCCACCGATTCAACGAAGTTATGTCTATTGTCTTGCGTGCAACTCTCTCTTCCGCGAGCAGGTCAAATCTCTTGTAACAGGTACATCGAAAAGTCACCAGCGGGCGCAAGCAAACGCTATCACTAAGCTGGAAGTTATCTTCCCGACGGAACCAATCGTTCAGGAGTTTGAGTCTAGATCATCAGGACTCCTAGATCATAGTCTGGCTTGTCGTCGGGAAATTAAAATCCTTACTGCCTTGCGAGACGTATTGCTGCCAAAACTGGTCTCGGGAGAACTGAAAACCTCATCGATACAGGAATCGAGAACAGGATAACTCATGGGACATGCAGCAAGATCACCGATTATGACACACCGAGCAGTAGCTGCTTATTACGGAATATGATTATGTAGGGCAAAAACCGGTCTACCGGGTTTGTCTGCACAGATTCCAGACTATACACTTACAGTCTCAACTGAATAATTGTTTTTTTCATCAATGTAATCAACCAGCTCAATATAAACATTGCGTTCAATCGAATCGGAAGAGAATCGAAACAAATGAATCCTCTCCGCAGCAAACGAAGCGCCGTCATGTTTGCCGTACGAGCTTGGCTGTGGTATCTTGCTTAGCGTTATTTGCGCTTCCGAACCGCAAGGTTCCGAAAAAATCATGAAGGCTGTCGCTATAAGCCCATGCCCCGTCTAGACTACCTCACCGTTCGCGGTTTCAAGTCAATCCACGCGCTTGAGGATTTCGAGCTAAGATCTCTGAATGTACTGATCGGCGCCAACGGAACCGGTAAAAGCAATCTTCTCAGCCTTTTTAAGATGCTGTCCCATCTTTCGCAGAAACGCCTTCAGTTTTTCATCAGGAGCGAGGGAGGGCCGGACGCATTGCTGTTCGGCGGTCGAAACCAGACTTCAAGGCTTGAAACGGTACTGTTTTTCGAAAACGGCCGGTACCGGTACCAGTTTTCGCTTGAACCGGCGGCTGACGCAATGCTGTTCGCCGACGAAGAGTTCCTACCCGGCGTCGCTGACGATACGGCCCCCGGAGCCTTCCCGACAACATCCAGCGGCACTGCGTGGCCAGGCGGTCACGGCGAATCACGTGCGGCGGACATAGAACATGGCGAGTTTGCATCCTACGTGCTGCCCGACATGAAACGCTGGCGAGTGTTTCACTTTCAGGACATGAGCCACATGGCAAAGGTGCGTCTGCTGTCTTACGTGCGCGACAACCTCAGTCTCAAGCCGGACGCGGCGAATCTGGCACCCTTCCTGCGCCACATCCGAGAGAACCACCCCGACCACTACCGCAGGATTGTCGAGACAATACAGCTTGCGGCTCCGTTCTTCGGGGATTTTATCTATCGCAAGAACATCGGCGAACAAATGGAACTCGAATGGTTTGAAGCTGACGGCGCCCCCGACAATCCGTTCGGTCCCCTCCAGCTCTCCGACGGAACTCTGCGCTTCATCTGTCTGGAAACCCTGCTGGACGGGCCTGAAAATTCCCAGCCGGACCTGATTCTTATCGACGAACCGGAACTGGGACTGCATCCGTCTGCGCTCACACTGCTTGCCGAGACGATTAAAGGTGTGGCCGATTCGCACCAAGTTATCGTCTCAACACAATCTGCGGATCTTGTCAGCCAGTTTGACCCCGAAGACATAGTGGTCGTCAATCGCAGGGACGGCGAATCCATCTTTGAAAGACTGGACCCGGATCATCTGAGCGACTGGCTTGAGGACTACGCGCTGGGCGACCTGTGGAGAATGAACGTGTTAGGCGGCAGGCCCTGACCATGAAGAAAGTTATCGTAGTATGCGAGGGACAAACCGAAGAGGCTTTCGTGAAGAGAGTTCTCTATCCGGAACTCTGGCCTCTGGGCGTATTCGCCGAGGCACGTCTCATGTCAACGTCACCGGTTGCGAAAGGCGGCATGCCAAGCGGCAGGCAAGTGCTTTATTTCCTTCGGAACATCCTTCTGAATCGGCAGAATGTCTACGTAACGACATTCTTCGACCTGTACTCATTGCCCCGGGACTTCCCAGGCCGGGAGGAAGACTCCGCACATGTCGATCCGCTGGAGCGCGCCGAGAAAATCAAAACCGCCCTTCATCTGGCCGTCACCCGCGAGGCGGGATGCATACCGGACCGGTTTTTTCCTCATATACAACCCTGCGAATTCGAATCCCTTCTGTTTTCCGATACAACCGGCTTCGTCAGAACAGAGCCCAGATGGCGGGCATTCGCCGATAAACTCGCGGACGCGCGCCGAGATGCCCGAAGTCCTGAGCACATAAATGACGGGACCAAAACGCACCCGTCGGCCCGGCTCCGGAATCTTCTTCGTCCCCGGTACAGAAAAGTCGCGCATGGCGTGAGAGTCTCCGCCCGGATCGGTATTGACCGCATCCGTACGGAATGCCGACATTTTGACCACTGGCTGGCCCACATCGAAAACCTTGCGCCGCTGCGGCCGGAGGCTTAATCCATGGCTGTGCTGTCGGAATCGGTAATTGAAGAAGTCGCTCTCGACTGGTTCAGGGAACTGGACTACTCGGTAATAAGCGGAACTGAAATGCAGCCCGGTCCCAACGCGCTGCGCGAAACCCATGAGGATGTCCTGTTTCTCTCTACGGTCCGCGGCGCGCTCGCCCGTCTGAACCCCGACCTCCCCGAAGAAGCGCTTGACGATGCGTTGCGCAAGCTGCTCCGCCCTCAAGGTTCGACGCTTGAAACCCGCAACCGCACCTTCCATCGCATGGCCACAGATGGAGTTACAGTGGAATATCGGGGCAGCGACGGCGCAATCAGGGGAACCCAGGTCCGCGTGTTCGACTTCGACGACCCCGCAAACAACGACTGGCTGGCGGTTAACCAGTTCACCATCGTTGAGAACAAGCACATGCGTCGCCCCGATATAGTGGTGTTCGTAAACGGCCTTCCGCTTGTCGTCATCGAACTCAAGTCTCCCACCGACGAAAGCGCGACGATAGATTCCGCCTGGGGGCAGCTGCAGACCTACAAGTCTGAAATTCCCTCTCTGTTCGCCTTCAACGCGGCGCTCGCCGTATCGGACGGAACCGAGGCGCGCATAGGCACCCTTACATCCGGGAGGGAGTGGTTCAAGCGCTGGCGGACAACCGGCGGAGAGGAACTGGCCCCGGTCTTCTACCCTGAACTCCAGGTGCTGATTGAAGGCGCCTTTGAGAAACGCCGTTTCCTTGAGCTTCTTCGCGATTTCACCGTTTTTGAAGACGACGGAGGCATCACGCCCTCAAAGAAAATGGCGGGCTACCACCAGTTCCACGCCGTGCGGGTCGCGGCAGACGAAACGCTTCGCGCGGCAAGACTCGGGAATGCGGGAAAACGGACAGATCAGTACCCGGCCCGCAGACCGGGCGGAGCGCCCGGCGACAGGCGGGTCGGAGTGGTCTGGCACACCCAGGGCTCAGGCAAGAGCCTCACGATGGTTTTCTACGCCGGGCGAATCATCCGCGAACCGGCGATGGAGAACCCGACGATAGTCGTGCTTACCGACCGAAACGATCTCGACAACCAGCTTTTCGGAACGTTCTCGCGCTGCCGGGACCTGCTACGCCAGCCGCCCGTACAGGCGGAGAGCCGGGAAGATATAAGAAGCAAGCTTTCCGTCGAATCGGGTGGAGTGATTTTCACCACCATCCAGAAGTTTCTCCCCGAAGAAAAAGGCGGGCAACACCCCGTCCTCTCCGACAGGCGGAACATAGTCGTAATAGCGGATGAAGCCCACCGCAGCCAGTACGAATTCATAGATGGATTCGCAAAGCACATGCGCGACGCGCTCCCCAACGCGTCTTTCATCGGCTTCACCGGAACGCCGATCGAACTTCGAGACGCCAACACCCGGGCGGTGTTCGGCGACTACATAAGCGTTTACGACATACAGCGCTCGGTCGAGGACAAGGCCACCGTGCCGATCTACTACGAGAACCGCCTCGCGAAAGTAGCCCTCGACGAGGGCGAACGGCCGAAGATCGACCCCGACTTCGAGGAAGTGACGGAAGGCGAAGAGGTAGAGCGGAAGGAAAAGCTGAAGACCAGATGGGCGCAGCTTGAAGCCATAGTCGGTGCGGAGAAGCGGCTCGGACTCGTCGCCCAAGACATAATCAAGCATTTCGAGAACCGCCTCGAAGCTCTTTCGGGCAAAGCGATGATCGTCTGCATGAGCCGACGTATCTGTGTCGATCTGTATAATGAACTCGCGCGGCTTCGCCCCAACTGGCACAACGAAGAGGACGAGAAGGGAATCATTAAGGTCATTATGACCGGTTCCGCTTCCGACCCGCTTGGCTGGCAGGAGCACATAAGAAACAAGGCGAAGCGAGAGACGCTCGCGAACCGGTTTCGGGACAGCAAAGACCCTTTCCAGGTTGTGCTCGTGCGCGACATGTGGCTTACCGGTTTTGACGCTCCGAGCCTGCATACCATGTACCTTGACAAGCCGATGCGCGGCCACGGCCTCATGCAGGCGATAGCCCGCGTCAACCGGGTGTTTCGGGACAAGCCGGGCGGTCTGGTGGTCGATTACCTCGGAATATCAAACGAACTGAAAGACGCGCTCGGAACTTACACGAGCAGCGGAGGCGAGGGGCGGACCGCGCTCAATCAGGAAGAAGCGGTCGGCGTCATGCTCGAGAAATACGAGATATGCCGCGGACTATTTCACAGCTTCGACCGGTCGGCGTGGGTAACGGGTTCCGCCGAGGAAAAGCTGAGGCTGCTGCCCCTGGCCCAGGAACACATTCTGGAGCAGGAAGACGGCAAGGAGCGCTGCCTGCACTACGTGCGCGAACTGTCCCAGGCTTTCGCCCTTTCCGTGCCCCACGAGGAAGCTCTCAGAATACGGGACGACGTGGCATTCTTCCAGTCGGTGCAGCAAAGCCTCGCCAAGCGCTCCCCGGACAACGAGCGGCCGGAGGAAGAGCTTGACCACGCGGTACGCCAGATAATATCGCGCGCGGTTGCGCCCGGGGGAGTCGTTGACATATTCGCCGCCGCGGGACTCGAAAAACCGAATATCTCCATCCTGTCCGAGGAATTCCTTGCCGAAGTCCGGGACATGAAGCAACGAAACCTCGCCGTGGAACTGCTGCAGAAACTTCTAAAGAGCGAACTTTCCGCCCGCAGGCGCAAAAACGTCGTCCAGGCGAGATCCTTTGCCGAGATGCTTGAGAAGACGATCCGCCGCTACCAGAACCGCTCGATAGAAGCGGCACAGGTGATCGAGGAACTGATTGAGCTCGCAAGGGAGATGCGCGAGGCTAACGCGCGGGGGGAGAAGCTCGGGCTCTCGGAAGAGGAGCTTGCCTTCTACGACGCGCTTGAGACAAACGACAGCGCGGTCAAAGTGCTTGGCGACGAGGTGCTTCGGCTGATCGCCCGAGAACTTGTAGAGACCGTCCGGGAGAACGTAACGATCGACTGGACGCTGCGAGAGAGCGTGCGCGCGCAACTGCGCCTGCTGGTCAAGCGGGTACTCCGAAAGTATGGCTATCCGCCGGACAAGCAGGAGAAAGCGACACTCACCGTCCTTGAACAGGCCGAGTTGCTGTCAGCCGAGTGGGTAGCATGACTTAACCGAATCCGCGAAAATTTTTCTTTTTACACCCGATATTCCTAATTGCAAAACGCCGGAAAATGTGATTATACTTAAGCTAGAATAAGGAGAGTTTTTAAAATGTTTGATTCCTCCCTTAAATTCAAAATCCCCTACTCTAGAAGGAGGTACTTGGTTATGAAAGTATTAAATTTTTTGGTAATTATTGCCGTGCTGTTTTCATTCACAGTCATGGCTGACGCTGGCACCCTCGAGGATGTAAAAGCGCGGGGCAAGCTCAACTGTATTGTTTCGTCGGGCTTGGCCGGATTTGCATCTCCGGACGAAAAAGGCAACTGGCAGGGCTTTGATGTCGATTTCTGCCGCGCCGTAGCCGCTGCCGTGCTGGGAAGCGGTGACAAAGTGAAATTTGTACCAACTACGAATAAAACGCGGTTTACCCAGCTAAATGCTGGCGAAGGCGACATACTGTTCCGCAACACCACCGAAACGCTGAGTCGTGACGCTGACCTGAAACTGACTTTCCTTCCCGTTAACTACTATGATGGTCAGGGCTTTTTAATCCGCAAAAGTCTTGGGGTAACGTCAGCAACACAGCTGGCTGGGGCTTCAGTGTGCATCCAGACCGGCACCACCACGGAACTTAACCTGGCGGATTACTTCAGAGCCAACAAAATGAAGTACGAGCCCGTCAATACCGAAACCAATGAAGAGAGCATCGTCGCATATGAAAGCAAGAGATGCGACGTGTACACAACCGACGCGTCGGCTTTGGCCTCTACGCGAGCGGCGCTGAAAAAGCCTTCGGAGCATGTGATTCTTCCTGAAATCATTTCAAAGGAACCCCTGGGCGGCGCGGTGCGCCACGGCGATGACCGTTGGGCTGATATCGGAAAGTGGGTGGTTAACGCGCTGATTATCGCAGAAGAGATGGGCATCACCCAGAAAAACGTCAAGGAACTCGCT
>JAJDUA010000005.1 GCA_022826905.1 Candidatus Dadabacteria bacterium | reverse complement strand
CCGAGAACAACTTGGAGGGTCTGACCTCGAAAACAGAGGATTGATATCCGTCAGATATGCCGGTATTGTCTGACAATCAGCGACACTGAAAAGTATCATCCTGATTGTCGCAACAGTATCATCTTGTTTGTCGCGCTATATATAACAGCGGCGGCTTTCTTCAAAAGTGCTTCCCTCCAGAGTTTTTTTACCTCGGCTATCCCACTGACCGCACTTTCTTATAATAACAAGGAATTTTGATGATTGTCAATTAGCTTGGGGAAAACCGGAGATTTGCCAACTGCTTTTTCCTAACGTGTTTTAATCCGCTATCGTAGCTGTAGCTATGGCATCAGAACGAGATTCAAACACTTCAATGATTTTGTCAAAACCCGCGATCTTGAAGATTTCTTTTACGGAATCAGACAAGGAACACAATACAAATCTCGCATTTCTGCCTCGGAGTGTTTTTGCAACAAGCAGAATTGAACGCAATCCGGCACTATTGATGTAGGAAAGCTTTTCAAGATCCAGAACTACAAGATTGCCAGAAGCGATAATTTCCTTGTATAGGTTGTCGTGAAATTCCCGTGCGTTCATGCCATGAACTTGACCGGCTGCGCTTATTACCAAGACCCCTTTGATATGATCGGCCTGCAACCTAACTTGATTGTTTTGAATGACCATATGCTTCCCCCTTGGTGAGATTGCCTAATTTAATCTAGGACGGAGGAACATCCTAAATTGTTGGCTAGTTTAAGTATATAGACTCCGTCTCTAATGTAGTTTTAAGATGATACCAAGCGATAACTCTAACAAACCCAGAAATGCTGTTTACAGAACCTCATTGAAGCATTTTTTCAAGGCTTATTTGAAGTAAGGAATTATCTCTTTTGAGTAAGTTTCAAGAGCCAAGTCCGGATCGGGGCTGAACCTGTAGAACAAAACGAAATTCCTTACTCCAGCGTCTATGAACTTCTCGATTTTCTCTATGCAGTCTTTTTTTGATCCCGTAATGGTGAAATCAAGTATGGCTTCTCTCGGGAAAAGCTGCCCGAGCTGCCTGAACCTTTGTCTTCCCTCTTCATCCGTCGGCACTATGTTGAAGTAGTTAAGACCATGATATTCTTCGGGTATCTTGATGTCGTAGCCAGCCTTCAGTAGTTGATCCTGCATAACCAGCACGTACTTAAAGGGTTCGAGAGTCTCGTAGGCGGCATCAACGCTTTCTCCAAGAGAAGTGAATACCCAAAGGGCGGGGTCGAAACCGTCGTCAAGTGATCTCCCCACATTATCCGCCGCGGTCGTTATCTCCCCTAGATAACTGGAATAGAGATCGGGATTCAGGTCTATCGGCAGCCATCCGTCGCCTTTTTCTCCTGTCAGCTGAAGTCCCTTGGGTGTGTGAGTGGCCATGTAAAACGGTATCTTGGTTCTCTCGTATGGTTTTATCTGCAAAAACGCATTTTCAAGTTTGTAAAACTTGCCGTCAAAATCTACGGGTTCATCGGTTTCCCAAAGAAGCTCCATGACTTCTATGGATTCTCTGAGTTTAGAAAGAGGTTTTCCCCACTCAATTCCGAATGCGTCAAGATTCATCGATTCCCCGACTCCGAGGGAGAGCACTACTCTGCCCTTTGAAAGCTGATCAACAGTTGCGAGTCTCTGGGCGAAAACAGCTGGATGCATCCTGTGAGGATCAGAAACCGTTCCCAAAGCTATATTTTCCGTTTTCATTGCCGCCGCCGCCGCCACGGTCCATGCCTCGGGAGCAATTGCTCCCGGCGCCACGAAAAGCAGATGGTCAGGGTACCATATGGTGTCGAATCCAAGCTGATCGGCTTTTACCGAGAAATTTACGAGTCCGTCAACATCAGCTCCAGGCATCGGAGCCGAAAGTCCGAATTTTATTTCTTTTCCCATTATGTGGCACCTCGATTATGGTTTTGGAAGTATATAGCGATCACGTAGAATTATGGTTAATTTGCAATCTAAACGCAAATAATCCAGTGAATATCCAGGAGGTATGAAATGAAATTCGGAGTCGGACTCTTCAGCATGCAAACCCACAAGGACCTTGATTACCGTCATGTGGATCTTTACAGGAATTCTTTGGAGCACGTGAAACTTGCCGAAGCGGTGAACTTCGATTCGGTCTGGCTTTCCGAGCATCATTTTCTTGAAGATGGTTACTGCTCTTCACCCCTTGGGATGGCCGCTGCAATGGCCGCTGTAACTGAGAGGGTGAGGATAGGTACCGGAGCCTTGATACTCACGCTTCATAACCCCGTGAGGGTGGCCGAAGATGCAGCTACGGTCGATCTCATTTCCGGCGGAAGATTCGACTTGGGAGTCGCGATAGGATACAGAAAAGAGGAATTCGAGGGGTTCGGAGTTCCGGTGATGCAAAGACCCTCGAGGATTGAGGAGGGTATAGAGATAATCGAGAAATGCTGGGAGGATGGCCCTTTTTCCTATGAAGGCAAGAGGTTCAGCTTCTCGAACATAGACGTTACTCCCAAGCCTGTGCAGAAACCTATCCCCATATACATAGGGGCTTTCGAGGAACCCGCCGTGCGGCGGGCCGGGCGCCTCGGGTACCCGCTTCTTGTTGGTCCTGGCAGGACGGTTCCAATGATAATGGATACTCTAGAGTGGTATAACGATGAGGCTGAGAAGGCCGGTCGCGATCCATCCGAAGTGGAGCACATACTGCTTCGGGAAACTTACGTGCGCGAAAGTACGGAAGAGGCCATTGCAGGTGGAACCGAGTACGTAATAAACATGTACAAGTTTTACTTGAGCCTAGGGGTCAAGATAGTGATAAGGGGAAAGAACATAACCGACCCTGACGACCCTTTTTTCGAATACATGGCGGAAGACCGCTTTATGATCGGCACCCCTGAGCACTGCGCTCAGGAGGTAAAGAAATACGCGGAGAAAACGGGAATCCGCAACATAATGTGCAGGATGGTGTTTCCCCAGGCTCCCGCCGAGGTCATAGCGCATTCAATTGAGCTTTTCGGAAAAAAGGTTATTCCCGAATTTAAACCTTAACCCACTTTTTTGCGATAACTGAATACAGTAAAGGCTTACAAAGACGGTGGATGCGAAACGCATCCGGGAAGCTGTCTTGTGGATTTTGCATCCTGCGCGGTTTCTTGGCAGCATCAACTCAAGTCACCACCCCGGCTGGTTGAGATCAGCCTCGATTTTCCGCGCCAAGACCACTTCCCGAGCACGCTTCACTACCGGACTACTGAAATTCCGGAAATCATGCTGAACCCTGGGGATGAATAACCGAAAACATTTTCGTAGTCCGTATTGAACAGGTTGTTTACTCTTGAAAACAGCCTGATTTTATCAACAAACTTTTTTACCGTGATTTCGTAGGAAGCCGCGGCGTCAACTACGAAAAAAGAATCGTTTTTGACTCTGATACCAGGAAACCCGCTCCAGTTAACATCGTCCCTGCTGCCTGTGTAGTTTCCCGAAAGGTTGAGGTCAAGGGCGTTTTTTGAATATCCCGCGTTAAATGAGAACGAGTGTTCGGGTATCCGTATGAGCTTCTCTCCTTGAGAGAAAGCCGCGGAACCCAGGCCGCCGTCATCGGTAACCTCCGCTTCGGTGTACGTATAGCCGGCACTGAGGATGAGACTGTCATTCGGATAGAAGCTGATGGAGGTCTCGGCTCCCTTTGATTCAGTCCGGCTTATGTTTTCATAGTTGGTTCCATTCTCAAAAGGTGTGCCGCTGTAAGCGATCATGTTCTTGAATTTGTTGCGGAAAAAGGAGAGATCAAGTTCGACCGTGTTATCAAACAGCGGTTGCCTGAGACCTATTTCCGTGGTCAGCGTTTCTTCGGGCTTGAGGTCCGGATTTGGTATTACAAAAGCCTCGCTGAAGTTTTCATAAAAATTGGCTTCCTTTATCCCCCTGCTCACACCTCCCCTTATCTCCGTTCCGGTTGCCCCTGTTTTCCATTTGGCGAAAACGCTCGGACTCCACTTGCTTCCGAACGACTCGTTGTCGTCATACCTTATGCCGGTTGTCACAAAAAGCGTCCTTAGCAGGTCGAAGTGAGTCTGAGTGTAGAAGGCGTAGTTCTTTCTTGATTTGTCCAGTGGGTCCGCCGTGAAGCTTTCCTTCTCATATTCAAAACCGCCTGAAGTTATTGTTGAGAGCTGGTCAAAGTCAGCGAAAAAACTTGATCCGTATTCAAGCGACATCCTTTTATCGAGGATTTCAGAATTATATGGCCCGAATGATCCCTCGGGTTCGGCGGGCCCGTCATAATTCTCCCTCTCGAGCCTTGTGTACCCGACCTTAAAAGTATTCTCCCACCACTCGGTTGCAGAAAACACGATGTCAAACCCCGATACAAGCGATTTTTCCTCGGTGCCCTGGTCCGGGTCAACCGGGTCAAACCTGTCTCCCCCGCTTCCGGTCGGAAATTCGAAGTCCGAGTCTCTGTATATGGAGAAAAAGGAGATATTTAAATCGTCGTTTGCTTCCAGATTCAGGTTTGCCGTGAAGTTATAATTTTTGTAGTCGTTGTTTACTTCCAGAATACCTTCATCGTTGATCCCCTGGTGAGAGATAAAGTAGCTCAGTTTCTCAATGCTGCCCGATATGCTTGAGGAATGCTCAAGAATCATTGCGTCTTCGGCGCGGAAGCCTAGGGCCACGGAACCTGTTTTCTTCGCTTTTTCGCTCCCGCGCTTCGTTATTATGTTTATAACGGAAGACGCCGCGTCGGAACCGTAAAGTGAGGAATGCGCCCCTTTTATTATCTCTATTCTCTCTATGTTCTCCGTGGTAATGGAAGAGATATCAAAACCTCCTCCTGCCTGGTTTATCTGGACGCCGTTTATCATCACGAGGTTATAATCCGACTGGCCGCCCCTTGCGAAAATAGAGGTTACGCCTCCCCTGCTGCCCGAACGGACCACGCTTAGCCCCGGAACTCTTGAGAGTATGGACGTGATGTCCACCTCACCGCTTCTCTCGATTTCCTCCCTGTCGATAACGGTAACGGTAGAACCGAGACGCTCTGTGTCAATCCAGGTTTTTGTGCCCGTCACGACGATTCTTTCCATTTCTTCCTGCTCAGAAAAGCTCGCGGCAGGAAACAGGAACAGGGCTAAAGCAAAGGCAAAAAATATATTAAATCTGTTCATTTTCGACTCCTCCAGGTGTCTGTACACAACTTTCCCTGGAAGAGTGACTGGCTGAACAAATGGATGGTATGGAAAACGAAAAACGCACGGACGCGCGAGAAATAAAGAATATGTTTTCAATGGCCATACGCCTAACTCCCGAGGCAAAGCTGCTAGATTGACGCAGGCAGGTCTTCCGACTTAAAGGGTCGCCTGTTGTTGAAACAGAACGGCTTTTCCGGATACGGCCTTCCCGGCTGTATTTCAAGCCAGTGACCCGAAACGCAAGCACGCTTCGCATGAGTTCCGAAAAAACCCCTTATTACGGCTGCGGGAACAGTTCGGGGTTCTCACCCGATTCCCTTAACCCGAATCTGAACATAACAATACAGGTTAACGCTGGGAGTGTCAAAAGCTTCTAGTCGGCGGGAAGCGTAATCAGGAATCTCATTGTGCTTCGGAAGCAAGCATACGGTCAAGTTCGCCTGAATGCTCAAGGGCCGCAAGCTGGTCGTAACCGCCTATGAACCGCTTGTTTACGAAAATCATGGGTACGGTTCTCCAGTTAAGGCTCTCAATGAGATCCTTTCTTTTTTCTGTGTCCTCGTCAAGCCTTATTTCTTTGTAATCCACTTGTTTTCTGTCAAGGAGGCTTTTTGCCCTTCTGCAGTAATTGCAGTAAAAACTTGTGTATATCGTTACGGAGCTCAATATTGCACCTCGGTTTGTTCTCAGGTGCTATGATGCTTGGTTTTTAGTATATATTCAAGTACTTTAAGCCTTTACGCATCATTGGTAGGCGATGGGGTTTTTATGTTATGAGAAAAAAGGTCTCTTTTTTCATTGGGCTTTCGCTGGTTCTGGTTATGAGTTCGTGCTCCGCCACGAAATTTCTGGTGAACTATGCCTCGGGTGATGACAGGAAGCCTGGAAAAATGAAAGGCTGGGTTTACACTGCCGAGCGAAACAGCTACCGTGTCAAGCCCCTTTCGCAGGACTGGGAAAGAGTGCCGATAGAAGGTGGGGACATAGCTTTTTACAACCCGGCGAGTGATCTCATGTTAACGGTAAGTTCGTTCTGCGCGGACCGGGATTACGATCTTCGAACGCTTTCGGACTCCCTAGTTGTCGCCTTGGGAAAGAGGCGGATTAAACTGCGAAAGGATATCGAGGTCGATGGTGCCACGGGGCTTTACACTGAGTACGAGGCGTCGCTTGGTAATGAGAATTTTGCTCTTGCGACGGTTGTGCACAAGTCTCCAAACTGCGATTACGACTTCAGCTATTCGGCGGACCCGGCCGATTTCGAGGCGAATCTAGGGGAATTCATTGATTTCGTCTCAGGTTTCGGGGAGATCTGGGCCAAATGAGCAGGTTTGTATCCGAAGTTGTCAACAGCCTCTTTAACTTTGTTCTCGGAGTTGGAGAAGTCTGCTTTTTCTTCTGGAATTCAATCGTGGCCACCGTTACTCCTCCCTATGATTACGGTCTTCTGACGGCTCAGATATATGATATAGGCTATCGTTCCGTGTCGATAGTCGTGGTTTCCGCCATGGCGATCGGAATGGTGATGGTGGTGCAGATGGCGTGGGGATTCGCGTGGTTCGGGGCGAAGGGGCTTGTAGGCCCCGTGGTTACTCTCTCGTTCGTGAGGGAGCTCGGTCCCATAATAACCTCTCTTCTTGTGGGTGGCAGAGTCGGTTCCGGAATCACGGCCGAGATAAGCTCGATGAAGGTAACAGAGCAGATAGACGCCATAAAGACCCTTGGAGCCGACCCGATCAGAAAACTTGTCTCTCCGAGGCTCATGGCGTGTATCATATCTTTTCCGCTGCTTGCAGTAATATCGAACCTAGCGGGCATAGGAGGGGCGATGATCATCTCGCAGATGGAACTTAACGTGAAACCCACTCTTTTCATCGAGAGCATAAGGGGCTGGGTTTCTCTTGAAGACCTGATGACCGGAATTTCCAAAACGCTGTTTTTCGGAATCATAGTGGCGATTACGGGCTGCTATGTGGGAATGAAAGCCGAGGGAGGAACACGCGGGGTCGGAAACGCCACCACTAAAACGGTTGTGATCTCGCTTTTTCTGATAATACTTTTCGATTTTATCCTTTCGAAAATATTCGTTATCGCTTTTTATGACTTCTAATCTTTTGTCCGGCCCGCTTAAATTTCTTTGACTTTGAGGTTACATTCGGTAGAATCGATACCCTTAATTTATCCGAAGAGAGAATACTATGAAGTCATACATGGCCAGAAACGATGATTTTGAAAAGAAGTGGTACCTGATCGACGCTCGGGGGAAACCCGTCGGAAGACTCGCCAGCAGCGTGGTCTCGATTCTCAGAGGCAAGGGTAAGCCGCAGTTCGCTCCCCACTCGGATATCGGGGACTTTGTCGTTGTGGTCAATGCCGACAAAGCTACGTTCTCCGGCAGGAAGTGGGAACAGAAAACCTATTACAGGCATTCTCATTATCCTGGGGGACTTAAATCCATGACCGCGGAAGAACTGGCCGAAAAAGAGCCGGGCGAAATAATCCGCAAGGCTGTCTGGGGAATGCTTCCCAAAAACAGGTGGCAGAAGAAACTTATACAACGGGTGAAGATCTATGTCGGAGACAAGCATCCGCACGTAGCCCAAAATCCCGAGGTTCTGGAGGTCTGATTCGTTATGCCTGAAACCGTTATTTACAATGGAACGGGGAGAAGAAAAACGTCAATCGCAAGAGTTTGGCTTAGAAGGGGTAGCGGTTCCATTACCGTGAACAAAAAATCCGTGGAAGAGTACTTTCCCAGGGAAGTGTGGCAGATAAAGGCCCGCGAACCACTTAGCGTCACTGATACTTCCATGGAGTATGACGTGATGGTCAGGGTGAAAGGGGGAGGTCTTACCGGCCAAGCGGGAGCCATGAGCCACGGACTTGCCAGAGCCCTTCTTAAGGCCAACGAGTCGCTTCGCAAGAAACTCAAGGTTTCCGGACTGCTGAAACGCGATCCCAGGATGGTTGAGAGCAAAAAGTATGGGAAGCGCAAGGCGAGAAGGGGACAGCAGTTCTCCAAAAGGTAATTTATACTTGACCGATCCAAACCAGAAGTTCCAGAGAAAATTTGATATCCGCCCGGCCAAGGGAAAACTGGGGGTGCTGATCCCTGGGATGAGCGGGGCGGTAAGCACAACCTTCATAGCGGGAGTAAAGGCGGTAGTAAAGGGAGTGGGAAGACCCATCGGCTCCCTGACCCAGATGGGGAAGATAAGGCTCGGCAAAAGAACCGAGAAGAACTTCCCTTTGATAAAAGACTTAGTTCCGCTGGCCGAAATTCAGGACATGGTGTTTGCCGGATGGGACATACAAGATGAAAACTGCTATGCTTCAGCGCTTCGTGCCGGAGTGCTCAGTCCCGAGCTTCTCGGAAAAATAAAACGGGATCTTGAAAAAGAATCTCCGATGCGAGCCGTTTTCGATAACAACTATGTCCGCAATCTCAAGGGTTCCTATATAAAAAGGGGCAAGACGAAGATGCATCTTGCTGAAGCGCTGATCAGGGACATAAAGAGATTCAAGAGGGAAAACGATATCGAAAGGCTGGTAATGCTATGGTGCGGAAGTACCGAGGTATATCTTGAACCATCGGAAGTTCATGAGACCGTAGAGAACTTCGAGAAGGGGCTGAGGGAAAATCATGACGATATTCCCCCGAGCATGATCTACGCCTACGCGGCCATAAAATGCGGCGCCTCCTACGGAAACGGGGCTCCGAATCTGTCCGTGGACATCCCTGCGCTTCAGCAGCTCGCAATTGAGAACGAGGTTCCTATAGCCGGCAAGGATTTTAAAACCGGTCAGACACTCATGAAAACCATACTGGCTCCGGGCCTTAAAAGTAGGATGCTCGGGCTCAACGGGTGGTTTTCAACCAATATACTGGGTAACCGGGACGGAGAGGTGCTAGATGATCCCGGTTCTTTCAAAACTAAGGAAGAAAGCAAGCTGGGTGCGCTCGAGTACATATTTCAACCCGAAATAAACCCTGAACTTTACTCGGATTGCTACCACAAGGTAAGAATAAACTACTATCCTCCGCGTGGAGACGAAAAAGAGGCGTGGGATAATATAGATGTTTTCGGATGGCTCGATTATCCTATGCAGATAAAGGTCAATTTCCTCTGTCGTGACAGCATACTTGCCGCCCCGGTAGTTCTTGATCTCGTGCTGTTTCTAGACCTTGCGCATCGCGCCGGCATCTACGGGGTCCAAGAGTGGCTTTCCTTTTATTTCAAAAGCCCTATGGTCGATAAGAAACTCTATCCCGAGCACGACCTTTTCGTCCAGTTTACCAAGCTGCAGAACACGCTTCGCTATCTGCGGGGCGAGGAACTGATAAGCCATCTGGGGATTGATTACTACGGTTTTGGCTAAACGGGGCCACTGTACTGCTCTACTGCTTAAGGAAGCTTTCCAGATCTTTTCTCACGCCGGAACTTGCGAGTTTTCCAAGGGCGGCCTTTTCTATCTGCCTTATCCTTTCTCTAGTCAGATTGAACCTCTTGCCGATCTCATCTAGGGTGTAGGTGCTCTGGCGTCCTATGCCGAAGCGGAGCCTGATGATCTCCTCTTCCCTTTGATTCAGGAGAGTAAGGGCTTCTTTCAGCTTTTCCGCGAGAGACATCTTCGCTATTATCGTGTCGGGGATTTTAGCTTCCTTGTCCGCGACCGAATCAAGAAGCGTGGTCTTTTCCCCGTCGAGAACCGGTGTGTCGAGGCTTATGGCATCGTTTGTGGAATTGAGAATCCTGTTTATGACCTCTGCTGAGATCCCCGAGGCCTCGGCTATTTCCTTGGGCGTCGGCTTTCTTCCCATTTCCTTGCTAAGCTTCGCGCTCGTCTTGTAAACTCTGTTCGCCTGCTCTAACAAGTAAACAGGGACCTTTATGGTTCTGGTCTGTCCCTGAAGGGCCCTGAGTATGGCCTGGTGTATCCACCATGAGGCGTAGGTGGAAAATTTGTAGCCCTTTGTGTAGTCAAATCTTTCAACCGCGCGCATTAGACCGAGATTTCCTTCCTGGATGAGATCCGGAAGCGGCAGGCCCCTGCTCATGTATCTTCTCGAAATCGTTATTACGAGCCTCAAATTGGCCTTTACGAATTTCTGCTTGAGTTTGAGTGCCCAGTCAACGTAAATTTTCTCCATTGCGCGCAGGACCGCTATTCTATGTGCTATCGCACGCGCCCTGGCCGAGTTTTTTCTTGTGCGGATTTTTTCGTATTTTTCGATGCTCTTAGGCACCTTGGCCATCCTGATCTCGCACATCTTGATTCTTGCGGATATCTCGACTTCCTGCTTCGCGGCGAAAAGAGGCTCAACGGCCATGTCCTTAAAATAGACGTAAAGAAGACGGAGCTGTTCATCGGGGATCCACTTGTCTTTTTCTTTGTCCTTTCCCCTGGGTTTCAGTTCCTCTTCGTCCGGGCCGTCAAAGCTCTCTTCAGTTTCGTTCTCCTCGATGTCGTCGTCAACATCGTAGGATTCGAACCCGGCATCGTGTTCCGCATTACCCTGAAAATCTTTGTATTTAATGTCCATCTTGCTTTTTCACCAATTCCCTGATTGAAAAACGGGAGCAATAAAAAAGGTTTTCAAAGCCCAAGCGGGCAATGAAAATTAGCACCTTCCGTCCCTACTAGGGATTATAAGATTTTTCGTGTTAAAATGTAAGCGTTTTTTTCCGAGTGTGGTTTCTCGGGAATTACTTCGCCCCGGCGAAGTTTTCCGAAACCTGTTCCCAGTTCACCACATTCCACCACGCCTTCACGTAGTCGGGTCTTCTATTCTGGTAGTTCAGATAATATGCATGCTCCCAGACATCGAGACCCAGAATGGGTTTCAGCCCCTCGGAAACCGGATTATCCTGGTTTGCGGTGGATGTTACTACGAGCCCTCCGCCCTCGTCCACGCAAAGCCACGCCCAGCCGCTTCCGAATCTGGTGGCGGCAGCCTTGGAGAATGTCTCGGCAAAAGCGTCGAAACTTCCGAACGCGGAATCTATGGCGTCGGCAAGCTCACCCGAAGGGGCTCCCCCGGAACCGGGAGCCATGCACGGCCAGAAAAGACTGTGATTTGCGTGTCCTCCGCCGTTATTTCTTACCGCGGTTCTTATGTCTTCGGGAACGGAGTCAAGATCGCCTAGCAGTTCCTCAAGCGATTTGTCCGCCAACTCCGGATGTTTCTCCAGTGCTGCATTTAGGTTGTTTACGTAACCTTGATGATGCTTTGAATGATGTATTCTCATTGTTTCCGCGTCTATATGCGGTTCTAAAGCGTCATGATCATAAGGAAGATCAGGTAGTTCGTGCGCCATTTTTCTCTCCTGTTAGTCTCTCTAAGTAAAAAGCCAAGTCTGGCATTATATATGCAACCGCGGACGGTTGCAAGAAAATTATACCCGTTTTTACATATAGCGGTGATAAAGTAAATTTAAACTCCTGAGAGTGCATGGTGGAAAGCATAATTGAAATGACGGACGTGTGTAAGTCCTTTAACGGAAAGGTGGTTCACAGGGGAATAAATCTTTCCGTAAGAAGTGGGGAGATCATTACCGTCTTGGGGGAGAGCGGAGTCGGGAAAAGCGTTTTGCTCAAGGAGATAAACGGTCTCGTTAAGCCCGACAGTGGAAGGGTCATAGTTCTGGGTGAGGATACGGTGCAGATGGATGAAACGCAGCTTGTGAGAATAAGAAAGGAAACGGGCATGCTGTTCCAAGGCTCCGCTCTTTTTGATTCTCTTACCGTAGAGGAGAATATAGCCTATCCTCTGATTGAGAACTCGGATCTTTCTCCCGAGGAGATAAAAGAAGCAGTCTCCCGCAATCTTGAACTGGTCGATCTTCCGGGAATCGAAGACAAATACCCGGGGGAACTGAGCGGGGGAATGAAAAAAAGGGTGGCTCTTGCAAGAGCGATCGCCACCCGCCCGAAGATCCTTCTCTACGACGAGCCTACGACCGGTCTTGATCCTCCCAATATAAAAAGGATCGCCAGGCTAATAAAGAACATGAGAGACCGGCTCAGAATAACCGGGGTCGTCATCACCCACGACATAGGCACCGCCTACGAGGTTTCTGACAGGATAGCGTTTCTTTACGAGGGAGAAATTGTGTTCACGGGAACCGTGCCCGAGGCCCGCGAGAGCAACATTTCCACATTCAGGAATTTTCTCGACAGCAAGATGTAAAGATGACTTAAATACATAATCCCCACTTCTTAAATCCAGATTTTCGGTTGCTGCGCAGGGAACCCTGCCGCAAGTTCGCTTGGTCCAGTCTTTTTCCCGACCCAAGCCTTACTTTACCGCTTTTGGAATCCGGAGCTTTTTGCCCAAGCGGCTTTTTCGCGAAACCGCGCAAGAAATAGAACTGCGACAAGCAGAAAAATGTTAAGCCCTGCGAGTTTGAGATTGTCCTGATCCGCTGACGCGAGCGCGCATCCTCCGTCATCGCTTTCAGGCTGACAGACTTCATCTTCCTGATAGGTTCCAGAACCGAAGATGTAGGGAACTGCAGCATCATCACCGCTGAATTCCATTATGTTTGCCACCTCAATGTAGCTTCTTTTGCATGAAGTTCCGGGAACTTTTCTCTCTTGAAGAAAACCTGCAACATTATCAGTCTCATCTGTCGGGTCATCCCAGTAATAATTAATGTAAGCTGACTCTCCGACCGGCGGGATTCCTCCGCCCAGTGCTTGGTTAAAACGCTTTGCTATATTCGGTTCTCCCGGCGAATTGTCATCATTCAGGTCAAGGCTGGCACCGTTGAGATCAAAATCATTTCCATTTACAAGCACTGTGGGAGTTTGCGGATTCGCATCCATTACAAAGATGTATATGTTTTCATGCTTGAAATCCTTTTCTCTGAAACATGCGACTTTCTCGTAAAACTTTCCAAAGAGCTGCTGTCTGCGATTCTGCGGATTTTCAATTTCTGCGGCGCCCGATTCCGTCCATACTCTTGCCATTTCCTGTTTCACTGTTCTGATAACCCCTTTTACGTAAGCTTCAAGCCTGCCGTCGTTGGTCTGGTCCTTATACACCTCTTCAGCCGGAGTGCCAAGTTCAAACCCGGAGCAGTCGGGGAGCTTAAAAGGGGAGTCGTCTTTCTCATGGTGAAGACCGACTATCATGGTTGCTTCTCTTGTTGGGAATTTGCTTGCACAGGCATATTTCCCCTGGCTGTAGGATTTACATACATTTTCTCCAACAGGTGATTCATCGTCGATTAATTCTTTCAAAGTAGCCGTAACGCTGGAATCCGAGTCTCGATCAAATTCATAAGCGATCAATTCGGAATATTTTGCATGATTCGTTACAAAGCCGTTTCCTATTAATATCATGTAAATTTCGCCTTGATTATAGGCTTCTTCCTGTCTGACTGACCTTAAGAAAATTGTCGTTTTTCTTAAGGTCTCCAGAGAACGTATGTTTGGATCCTCAATAGTCTCGTCGACACTTACCGACTGTTGGTAATATTCTTCTAAGTGGTCAAGAAACCTGCTCACACTCTCTTTATCTGAGTGATCAACCTCACCCGCGGTTATAGATATGCTGTCATCATCGTGACTTGCGAATGTTTTAATGCTGAACGAAAAAACAAGTCCCAAGATGAAAAACAGGCTCAGAGCTGTTTTGTGTGTTTTAAAATTCATCCGAAACTATCACCTCCTTTTGTTCTTCTGCACGATTAACTGATTACCTCGTTAGAGGGATTAAGTCAAATTTCTGACAATGCGGCTATTGAAACCGTGCTCAGGGAAGATGGGAATCTTGCTTGCCGTGTGGTGCGGGAGAGTGGGCGACGTGGTTTTTGGGATGCCCGGCGGCAGGTGGTGCTGGTTTAGCGAGACCAGCTGACATGCCAGCAGGGGAAAGCCCTGCCGCCGCAGTTCTCAGTTTGGCGTCGTAGTTATATCCGGCGGGCATGCGGAGTGACCCGGTGACCTGAAAGCCCGGAAGCAAGGGCTGCCACAGGCTCATAGAGTTCTACAAGTCTGGTCAGCCAGTGGGGCAAACAGTTAACTGTAAAATCATTGGAAAACTAATCAGCAGGATGACTCCGCCTAAGGCATGCTGAAGCCACAGCCGCTATTCCTTCTTTTCTTCCCGTAAAACCCAGTCCTTCGGTTGAAGTTCCCTTGACGTTTACAGCCTCGGGGGAGATTCCGAGGGCGTCCGCGATTTTCTTTTCCATGTAGGGCGCGTGAGGAGAGATTTTCGGTTCCTCGCACACTACCGTGCAGTCTATGTTTTCTATTCCGAATCCCTTGTTCCCCATCATCCGGGTTACTTCGGAGAGAATCACAAGGCTTGAAATATTCTCATATCGGGGATCTCCCGACGGAAAATGCTTTCCTATGTCTCCCTCGCCGATAGCTCCCAGTATAGCGTCCGCAACCGCGTGGGAGAGCACGTCGGCGTCTGAGTGGCCGGCAAGCCCCCGGCAGCCCGGAATTTCAACACCGCCCAGTATTAGGGCTCTTTCCTCGCAAAACGCGTGTGCGTCAAACCCAGTTCCTACCCTGTACATCAGAGCGCTTCTCCTTTTCCCGCGATAAGTTCCGCCATTCTGAGGTCGGCCGCGGTTGTGATCTTCATGTTAAGGTCGCTTCCCGCTACCATTTCTACCTTTATTCCCATCGCTTCTACGAGCGCCGATTCATCAGTAGCACCGAGGTCTCCCGCTCCGGGCGAGGAGTAGATTTCCACAAGTATCTCCCGGCGGAAGACCTGTGGAGTCTGAGCCTTCCAGAGTTTTTCCCTGGAAACAGTTTCGGAAACAAGCGAGCCGCACTCCTCCGCCCGTTTCAGGGTATCTGTAACGGGAACGGCGCATATGCAGGCGCCCGTGCGGGCGCAGCCTTCCACGACTCTTTTTATCGTCTCGTTATCGACAAAGGGTCTTGCGGCGTCGTGAATAAGCACCATGTCGCTGTCCAGAGGTGTGGCACGAAAACCGTTTCTTACGGATACATGCCTTTTTTCTCCCCCGGCGACAATCAAAGTGATTTTTTCAAACCCGAAACTCTCGAGCAGATCCCTTGAGGGCGGAATTTTGTTTTCAGGCACTACGACCACTACGCTTGTTATTAACTCGCTCGACTCGAAAGTGGAAAGGCAGTGAGTGAGAAGGGGTTTCCCGGCGAGTGTGGCGAACTGTTTTCTCCCATGAGGGGAGAATCTTTTCGAAAGGCCGGCGGCTGCCACTACAGCTGAGACTTTTGGGGCGCTCACGGGGTTTAGCCCTCTTTTTTAAGTTTGGCGAAAACTATTCTTCCGGTAGGCGTTTGCACCATGCTCCTTACCGAAACGTCCACGTCCTTTCCTATCTGTCTTGAGGCGTGGTCCGTGACCACCATGGTTCCGTCATCAAGATAACCGACCGCCTGATGCTGCTCCTTGCCGGGTTTTACTAGACTTATCCTTATTGACTGTCCTTGTTCCACTACTGGTCTCAGAGCGTGATTGAGGTTGTTTATATTTAGCACGGTGATTTTTTCGAGGTCGGCGATTTTTTTCAGGTTGTAGTCGTTGGTTATCAGTATTCCGTTCAGCCTCTTGGAGAGCTCGATTAGTTTTATGTCGGCGTCTTTTATGTGTTCGAAATCATGGTCGGTCATGCTGACGCTTATCGAAGGAATATCGTTCTGCATCCTGGTTATGATGTCGAGTCCCCTTCTGCCTCGCGTTTTTCTTGCGGGATCCGGAGAATCCGCTATATACTGAAGTTCCTGTATGATGAACTTGGGTATTATGAGTTCCCCCTGGAGAAATCCCGTTTCGGCGATATCGGCAATGCGCCCGTCTATTATGACGCTCGTATCGAGTATTTTCGGGGCAAGCGCTTCCGGCTGCCTGAAAAACGAGTCAGATGCCGCTGTGGCAAGAGAGGTTTTGTCAAAACCTATTACCGCGCCTATGCAAACAAGGAGCAGAAAGATTCCCACTTTTACATGCGGAAGGAGGGGGTCTGCTAGCGGAAAGCTATTGAGAATAGTAAGTACCGCGAGGTATATGAAAGTTGCTGTGAGAATTCCGACCGAGATTCCAAGCGCTTGGCGAAGCGAGATTTTCCGGAAAAGCATCCGGAAACCCGCAAGAACCACAAAGGCGAATATTCCGCATCCGACGGCCGTGAGCGCCGAGCGGGAAAGCGAAAGGTAGTCAGGGCTGAGAACAAACGCCACAAGTGCAAACGCTATGGAAAGTGTAATAGAGAGTCTCATTAATAATCCGGCCCTTCCGAGGGAGCAAACTATAGGATATATGACGGCTGTGTTTTTAACAAGTTTTCCGTTGCATCTTGTAGGGAGTAAATTAAATTGACCGGTTTTAGAATTTTTTAATTGTCCGGTTTTTGTTTTTTTCTTTTTCTTTTCTTTTTCTTTCAAATCAGACTCGAAGGGCGAGCCCGAAGAGTCTGATTTGAAACCGCCTGCTTATC
>JAJDUA010000061.1 GCA_022826905.1 Candidatus Dadabacteria bacterium | reverse complement strand
TGTTATGTTTGAGGATGATGACAGGGAGGGGGCCAAGGGGAAACGGAGCAGTCCGGTGGAGAAGGCGGAAGTATCGGAGAGCGCGAAGAGGAAATGCAAGACGAAGAAGACAGAGGAAGGGTTCTGTGTTCACAGTTTCAGGACTCTTATGGAAGATCTTGCCACGTTGAGTCTTAACGAGGTGACTTTGCCCGGGAGTTCTGAGCATCGGTTGCATGTCACTGCTGATCCCACTGCACTTCAGCAAAGGGCTTTTGAACTGCTTGATGTAGACAGGGGAGAATTTGTTCCCAGTACAGGTACAGGTTGATTTTACGAATACCCCTGTCGTTATTGGCTAATGTGCGTTTTTAGGAAATGAAGTTAGGTTTAGCGCCCAGGTCCAAATCCGATTACATATTGCTACAGGCTTCTTGCTGTGGCTATGTTCGGCCTTCATTCCTGCTCCGTCTGCTGTGATCGGTAGCGCTCGACATTGATCCGGTCTTCCCCCTTGCGTGCTTGTACCAAGATCGTAGGTGGTCTGGCGACGCAGCCAGAACTCGGCATTGGACCATCCCGCCTTCTCCAGCCTAATGGCCATCTCCGGTGAAATTGCCGCATGGCCGTTCAATACGCGCGAAAGCGTGTGACGGGTTAGTTGATAACGACTTTCAGGAACTCTTTTTTCCCGATCTTAACCTCGAAAGCGGCACGCTCGGGAAACTCAGAATTAGGATCGGTGTACTTCTCCCCGTCTATGACAAGTCCACCCTGGGATATGAGCCTTTTGGCCTCCCCTTTTGTGCTGACAGAGCCAGACACCTGCACAACAAGATCAACAATCTTGCGGGAGCCGGCAACATATACCTTTTCCTTCGCGTCTTCAGGAAAAGATCTCTTTGAGAACTTGGTCTCGAAATCCCGTTCGGCTTCAAGAGCGTCTTGGGAGTCTTGGAGCCAGGAAACGATTTCCCTAGCAAGTGCTTTTTTCGCATCCATGGGATGCCCGGCTCTTAACTTTCGTATCTTCTTTTCATTGCACGCACTTAAAAGAAGATAGTATCTCCACATAAGGTCATCAGAAATCGACATCATTTTCCCATATATATCCTGCGGAGATTCGTCAAGACCTATGTAGTTCCCAAGGGATTTTGACATCTTCTTTACGCCGTCTGTCCCCTCAAGTATCGGAAGAAAGACTCCCACCTGAGGAGACTGTCCGTAATGTCTCTGGAAATCGCGGCCGAGCAGTATGTTGAAGGTCTGATCCGTGCCGCCTAGTTCAACATCGCAGCGCATCTGCACCGAGTCGTACGCCTGCACCAGAGGATATATGAACTCCCTGAGAGAAATGGACACTCCCTCCCTGTACCTCTTTGAAAAATCGTCCCGGTCAAGTATACGCGAAACGTTGACCAGAGAGGTAAGCCCGAGAAACTCTTCCGGGTCGAGTCTGCTTAGCCAGCGGGAGTTTGAAAGAACCTGGGTCTTTTTTCTGTCAAGAACCTTGAAAACCTGGCGTTCGTAGGTCCTCGAGTTCTTGATTATCTCCTCTTTTGAAATCGAAGGGCGAGTCTCGCTCCTGCCCGAGGGGTCTCCTATATAGGCGGTGAAATCCCCTATCAGGAAAAGAACCTCGTGGCCCAGAGCCTGAAAATCGCGGAGTTTCTTGAGGATTATCCCGTGGCCCAGGTGCAGGTCGGCAGAGGTGGGGTCAAACCCCGCCTTTACCTTAAGGGGGCGGTCGTTCTCCCTTGAAGCTTCGAGCTTCAAAAGAAGCTCCTCTTCGGGAATTATCGCCTCGGTTCCCCTTCTTATTACCTCTAATTGTTCTTTAGGATCAGCGAAGGCCATCTGGAAATTCCTCCTCGCAGCGAGTTTAGCCTATTTATGGAAGATCTGTTGATCCCATAAGATACCTGTCGCACTCTCTTGCGGCTTCTCTTCCCTCGTTTATAGCCCACACCACGAGGCTTTGTCCCCGGCGCGAGTCCCCCGCGGCGAAAACTCCCTCGACGTTCGTTGTGTACTTTCCATACTCCGCCATGGCGTTTGAGCGCTCGTCGGTACGGATATTCATCTGCTGGAGGAGTTCCTGCTCGGGCCCTAGGAATCCGAGGGCCAGAAGCACAAGCCCGCACGGCCATCTCTGCTCGGAACCCCGAACTTCCCGGAAAGTCATCCTCCCGTCATCCCCCATGTACCACTCAATGCGCACGGTCTCAAGTTCCGCCACCCTGCCCTCCGCGTCTGCTACAAATCTCTTGGTAAGAACCTGGTACCTTCTCGGATCCTCTCCGAAAACCGCCATTGCCTCCTGCTGGCCGTAATCAAGACTGTACACCCTGGGCCATTGCGGCCACGGGTTATCCGCAGCCCTCTCGATCGGGGGCTTGGGAAGTATTTCGAACTGAAGAAGGCTTTTGCATCCGTGTCTCATGGAAGTCGCGACGCAGTCGGTCCCGGTGTCGCCGCCCCCGAGAACAATGACATCCCTGTCCGCGGCGGAGATGTAGCGGCCGTCGTCAAGACCGCTGTCAAGGAGACTTTTTGTGTTGGCCCTCAGGAACTCCATAGCGAAGTGTATTCCCTCAAGGTCCCTCCCCTCAATCGGAAGGTCCCTGGGCTTCGTGGCTCCCGTGCATATCACGACCGCGTCAAAGTTCTCCACGAGCTCGTTTCCGTCGATATCCACTCCCACTTCCGTATTGGTGACGAACTCGATTCCCTCCTTCGCGAGTATATCGACGCGACGGTCGACTATCTTCTTGTCGAGATGGGGGTTTGGAATTCCGTACATGAGCAGTCCGCCGATACGGTCGTCCCTCTCAAAGACTGTCACCAGGTGTCCCGCCTTGTTAAGCTGCGCGGCGCAGGAAAGTCCTGCGGGCCCGGAGCCTATGACGGCGACTTTTTTTCCGGTTCTGATCTCGGGGGGCTCGGGGGTTATCCATCCTTCCTCAAAACCCCTGTCGACTATAGCGCACTCTATGCTCTTTATGGTGACCGCGGGCTCGTTAATGCCGAGAACGCACGACCCCTCGCAGGGAGCGGGGCATATCCGGCCCGTGAACTCGGGGAAATTGTTCGTCTTGTGAAGCCTCTCTAGGGCTTCTCTCCAAAGCCCCGAGTAAATCAGGTCGTTCCACTCGGGTATGAGGTTGTTTATGGGACACCCAGCGGTCAGACCGCCGATTATCTGGCCCGTCTGGCAGAAGGGAACCCCGCAGTCCATGCACCTTGCACCCTGGGTGGCAAGCTCTTTTTCTGGGAGATGACCGTGGAACTCATCCCAGTCAGCGATTCTGTGGGCAGGGTCCCTGTCAGGCCCGAGCTTCCTCTCATAATTCATAAAACCTGTGGGATCACCCATTTGAAAACTTCTCCTCCATCAGAGCTTCCGTGTCAGTTTCCGCTTACGCGCGCGAGGTCTCGTTTGTTTTCCTCAAAAGCCGCCATAAGGGCTTCGTCACCCGAAAGACCGCTCTGTCGCGCGCGGTTTATGTGCTCGAGCATTCTTTTGTAGTCTTTCGGTATCACCTTAACGAATCTGGGGAGACTCCCGGGCCAGTTCTCCAATATCCGCCGCGCTACCTCGCTTCCGGTGTACTCAAGGTGTTTCTTTATCATCCCAAGAAGTTCAGCTTCGTCATTCTCCTCCACGAATTCAAGGAACACAGAGTCGGTATTGCACCTTCCGTGGAAATCCCCCTCGGCATCGTAAACATACGCTATTCCGCCTGACATCCCTGCCGCGAAATTCCTCCCGGTCGGACCCAGCACCACCACGCGTCCCCCTGTCATATATTCACAGCAGTGATCCCCCACAGATTCCACCACGGCGTGGACTCCGCTGTTTCTCACGCAGAATCTCTCCCCGGCAATACCTCTCACGTAGGCTTCCCCTCCGGTGGCGCCGTAGAACGCGACGTTCCCGATTATTATATTCTCCTCCGCAACGAAGGTGGACTCCTTCGGCGGATAAATGATCATTTTCCCCCCGGAGATTCCTTTCCCCGTATAGTCGTTCGAGTCACCCTCGAGAATAAGTGTCATGCTCTTTGGAACGAAGGCTCCGAAGCTCTGGCCCGCCGAACCCGAGAAATGAAGCCTTATTGTATCCTCCTCAAGGCCGTCAAGGCCGTATCTTCTCGTAAGTTCGCTCCCGACTATGGTCCCCACGGTCCTGTTAACGTTCTTTATGGGGACATCGGCGCGGACCCGCTCTCCCTTTTCAATCGTCGGGCGACATATATCCATCAGGACGGTTTCGTCAAGAGAGTTCTGTATGCCGTGGTCCTGTTCGATCTGGCAGTAGGTTCCCCAGTCCCCGGGAACTTCGGGGCGAAAGAGGATGCTGCTTATATCTATGCCCTTGGCCTTCCAGTGATCAAGCGATTTCCTCATCTCAAGGCGGTCCGTTCTGCCTATCATCTCGTTTACTGTCCGGAAACCCATCTTCGCCATTATCTCGCGGAACTCAGCAGCAACAAAATGCATGAAACCGACCACATGCGCCGGATCTCCAGTGTATTTCTTTCGAAGTTCGGGGTTTTGCGTGGCGACTCCGACGGGACAGGTGTCAAGGTGGCAGACCCTCATCATTATGCATCCAAGCACTATGAGCGGAGCTGTGGAAAAGCCGTACTCCTCGGCGCCTAGAAGGGCCGCGATGGCGACATCCCTCCCGGTCTTCATCTGACCGTCCGTCTCGAGAACCACCCTGCTTCTGAGGTTGTTAAGGAGAAGAGTCTGGTGCGTCTCGGCTATCCCAAGTTCCCAGGGAAGCCCCGCGTGCTGTATACTGCTTTGCGGAGATGCTCCCGTTCCCCCCGAGGTTCCGCTTATGAGTATCACGTCCGCGTGACCCTTCGCCACGCCGGCGGCTATGGTCCCGACGCCGACCTCGGAAACCAGCTTGACGTTTATCCTCGCATGCTTGTTAGCGTTTTTAAGATCGTAGATGAGTTGTGCAAGATCCTCAATCGAATAGATGTCGTGGTGCGGGGGCGGCGATATCAGACCCACTCCCGGAGTCGAGAGCCTCACCTTGGCTATCCACGGGTAGACCTTTCTTCCCGGAAGCTGTCCCCCTTCTCCCGGCTTTGCCCCCTGGGCTATCTTTATCTGTATCTCGTCAGAGTTCACCAGGTATTCGCTCGTGACCCCGAAACGGCCAGAAGCGACCTGCTTTATGGAACTTCTCCTGAGATCCCCGTTCGGATCGGCGGTGAACCTGTCGGTATCTTCCCCACCTTCACCCGTGTTGCTCTTGGCCCCTATGCGGTTCATCGCGATCGCAAGGCTCTCGTGGGCCTCCTTACTTATCGCCCCGTAGGACATGGCCCCTGTCTTGAACCTTCTGCATATGCTCTCGACCGACTCCACCTCTTCAAGCGGTACGGGATTGTCCGAGTACTTAAGCTCCATCAGGCCGCGGAGCGTAAAATGTTCCTTTTCCTCGTTGTTTGCAAGCTTTGTGTATTCCTTGAATTTTTCGTAGCTTCCCGTCTGGCAGGCTTCCTGAAGCTTATGCACGGTGCGCGGGTGGTACATGTGACGCTCCCCGTCGGGCCTCCACCTGTAAACCCCTCCGGTCTCAAGCGTTGCAGTCTCAACGTCCCTTTCGGCGTAAGCCCTGGAGTGGCGCTTTACCGACTCCTCCGCTATAACGTCGATTCCCACTCCTTGTATACGGGAAGCCGTCCAGGTGAAGTACTTATCAATAAACTCGGTATTTAGCCCGAGGGCCTCGAATATCTGGGCCCCGTGGTAGCTCTGTACCGTGGAGATACCTATCTTGGACATTATCTTCACTATGCCCTTAACAAGACTTTTCACGTACCCGGAGACCGCTTCTTCGTAAGATATGCCCACAAGCATGTTCTGGTGGATCATTCCGTTTATGGTCTCATAAGCCATGTAAGGGGCGACGGCGCTTGCGCCGTAGCCTATAAGAAGTGCCATGTGATGGGTCTCCCTGGGTTCGCCCGACTCTACAACGAGCGCCGCGCGCATCCTGTTCCCGTTTCTTATGAGGTGGTGGTGAAGCCCCGAGACCGCAAGCAAGGCGGGAATGGGGGCGTTCTCGGCGTCAAAGCCCCTGTCCGAGAGGACCAAGATGTTGGCGCCCTCTTCTATGAGTTCATCGGCGCGCTCGAATATCCCGGAGAGCGCTTCCTCAATCCCCTCGGTTCCCCTTCCGGGATCAAAGAGGGTGGGGATCACTTCGCAGCGGAACTTCCCCTCGCGAATGGTCTTCAATTTCTCGATTTCCGGGTTCGTGAGAAACGGGGTCTCAAGCTCCAGCTTCTCGCAGCTTTTCGCTTCGGGGCGCAGTATGTTGGCCGTCATCCCCAGCGTGACCATCGTCCCGGTTATGAGTTCCTCGCGTATGGCGTCGATAGCGGGGTTTGTGACCTGGGCAAACATCTGCTTGAAATAGTTGTAAAGAAGCTTCGATTCATCAGAGAGCGCCGCAAGCGGAGTATCGACCCCCATGGCGCCCACGGGCTCAACCGCGTTTTTCGACATCGGCCCCAGAAGAACGCGCAGGTCCTCAAATGTGTAGCCGAATACCCTCTGCCTCGTAAGAAGCTTCTCGGGTTCGTACTCGGGCGGAGTTTCGGCAGGCTCTCCCTCCATAATCCCGGAGAAACTTTCCATGTTCTCCCCGAGCCACTTCCCATAGGATTTTTCCGTTGAAAGTCTTTTCTTGAGTTCCGTGTCGCCGACGATGCGGCCTTCGCACGTGTCTATAAGAAGCATCCTTCCCGGGAGCAGGCGACCCTTGTAGCTCACCCTCTCGGGCGGTATGTCGAGGACTCCCACTTCTGAGCCCAGCACCACCGTGTCGTCCTTGGTGACGTAGTATCTCGTGGGACGAAGCCCGTTTCTGTCAAGCACCGCTCCCACTTTCTCGCCGTCCGTAAAAGCTATGGAAGCAGGGCCGTCCCAGGGTTCCATAAGGCAACTGTGGAACCTGTAGAAGTCCTTTTTCTCCTCGGACATGCTCTCGTGCTTTGACCACGGTTCGGGAATCATCATCATCGCGGCGTGCTCTATCGAGTAGCCCGACAGGCATAGAAATTCCATGGCGTTATCAAAGGAGGCGGAATCGCTTCCCTCGGGAGCTATCACCGGGAAGATCTTTTCTATGTCGTCGCCGTAGAAATCGGACTCCAAAACAGCCTGCCTTGAGTGCATCCAGTTTATGTTTCCCCGAAGCGTGTTTATCTCGCCGTTGTGTATCACGTATCTGTATGGGTGAGCCCTTTCCCAGCTCGGAAACGTGTTCGTGCTGAAACGCGAATGCACAAGGGCTATCGCGCTTTCCATGAGATCGGAAGTGAGATCCGGGAAATAAGGCTCAAGCTGCCAGGTAACAAGCATTCCCTTGTAAACTATGGTCCTCGACGAAAGGCTCGTCACGTAGAAATGCTCGTCGCGCCCCGCGGCCTTTATTTCGTTCTCCGCGCGTTTTCTTATTATATAGAGCCTTCTTTCAAAATCATCCCCAGCGGGGGTGCTGTCTCCCCGGCCGATGAGTATCTGCCTTACTCCGGGCTCGCACCCAAGAGCAGTCGCGCCCAGGGAGGAGTTGTCGGTCGGAACAACCCGCCAGCCTAAAACGGTCTGGCCCTCCTCGATGACTATATCCTCAACTCTCTTTTTCGTTTTCTTCTCAACGGACGGATCCGGAGAGAGGAATATCATTCCAACTCCGTAATCTTCCTCCGCCGGGAGGGTGATTCCCTCGGCCCCCAAGGCATCAACGAAAAACGCGTGGGGTTTTTGGAACAGTATTCCGGCACCGTCTCCCGTGTTCGGCTCGCACCCGCAGGCTCCGCGGTGCTCGAGATTTTTGAGCACGGTTATGGCCTGACGTATTATGGCATTTGACCTCACTCCCTTAACATTAACAACGAATCCTATTCCGCAGGAATCGTGCTCAAGCGCAGGATCGTAAAGCCCCTTTTTTTCGGGAAGTTTCTTCAAATTCATATAACTGTCCGCCTGTTGTGTTTTTATGAAAAAACAACGCGAGAACTACTGCGGCGTAAGCAACCTCTTCAGACGCCTTCCCGTAATTATAACATAAATCAGGAACTCCGCACACGCTGCGCTCATGGTTATAATAAACAAAGGGAGATGACGGCTAATACTGAAAAGACTAGCGGGGGACAAGACCCGGAAAGCATAATTCTCTCTTTCCACATGGAGTCAAGCGCAACCCTGTGGAACAGGATATTCGAGGGTTTTTCCTCCGAAATGATCCTTGTGAGCAGGTTCGAGGGAAAGAGCAGAAAAGCCCTCGAGATACTCTACAGATTCGGCTCCATGGTCGCGGAAAGATACGGAAAGTGCGACGTAGAGCCCAGGGTCTATGGAATAGTCATAAAAAAAGACGTAAGCGACGAGACCGAGGAAACTATAAACGAGTGGATGGACCTGATGCGCAGGCTTCGCCACGAAATAATCGGGGTTCTCTAAAAGACCGTATCTCCCGCAATCACCTTGCGAAGGTCGCCTTTATCCGTTCTCAGATAAAGAAATCCGTTTGCATCGACGCGCTCCACGACTCCGCTTACAACCTCCCCCGACACATCTACGGATATCTCCTTTCCAAGAAATCCCCACACCTCGATCCACATATCCACAATCGCTCCCGTCCCACGGCGGCGAAACTCCCCGTAGAACCGGTCAAGGGCGTTAATAAGCTCCGCGCAGAACTTCTCCCTGTTAACTTCCTCTCCGAGGAGTATAGAAAGAGAAGTGGTTTTCTCTGAAATATCCTCCATTTCGCGGCGTATGAATTCCTCGGGCAAATTGAGATTTACCCCAATGCCGATCACAAGGTAATCAACAGCGCCGTCCGAGGTGCCGAGCTCCGTGAGCACCCCCGAGATTTTCTTTCCGCCGACAAGAATATCGTTCGGCCACTTTATCGTAGCTTCCACCCCATAGCCCGAGAAAACCTCGACAAGGGCACAGGACGCAAGAAAGGTAAAGACGGAAGATTTCCGCAGGGAGACCTCCGGGCAAAACAATGCGGAGAGATAAAGATTCACGCCTCCCGGAGATAACCACTTTCGTCCCAGTCGCCCCCTGCCCACGGTCTGCGAGTCGGAAACCACAACCGCCCCGTCTGCGGCCAGACCGTCGCCTATGAGTTCACGGAGGACATCGTTTGTAGAACCCACCTCGTCGTAGACAAAAAATTTTTCTCCGACTATCTCCGCGCTGAGATGGTTTTTTATTTCTGAGATCTCCATGAAAACGAAGCCCCCTTTTTGCTTGATATTCAAGTATTATAGTCGGAACCCCGATTCAAGAGAAAAAACCCGGTTCCGTGAAACAACTTCCCTCGAAAAATCTTGCGATACCGTTTGCCGCCTACGGGGTGGTGATAGCAGCGATAATAATCTCAAAGGCCGCGATTGGCCGTGAGTACGCCCTCTTGCTCTCGGCGGGGATCATGCTCTGGGTCCCGTTTCTGCTTGACCGCGGCGCGGTGGACGTTTTGAGGTTCGATCCTATGGGGCTGGTTCGGGGAGCGGCAATTTCCATTGCGATTCTTTTTTCTTACCTGGTCTTCCTATATCTTCTTTCAGCCTACTTGGGAAAAACGGTTAGGTTCGTTGAACCGACGGCGCTTTTCGTGCTCACACACCTTTTAGCTATCGCGTTTCCCGAGGAATTTTTCTTCAGGGGATACCTTCAGAGAACTCTCGGCGGCGGATGGGGCGCAATTATCGCGGCAAGCGTGCTTTTCGCCTTGGCGCATCTTCTCGTGATCTGCGTATTCTCCGGCGGGGGATACTGCGCGCAGAATGTCCTCACCTTTTTCCCTTCGCTTGTCATGGGATATCTGTACATGAGAACCGGAAACATCTGGTCAAGCGTCTTCTTTCACTTCGCCGCAAATATCATTTACCTGTCTTTTAGACTTGCTTAATAAGAGTCTCCCTTAAGCCCGCAAGCCGTAGAATTCTCGAAATATCCTGCGGTTACAAGTATAATTTCCAGATGAAACAGTTACGGACCGGGCTCTCCCAGATCAACCCGAGCGTGGGGGACATAACCGGAAACACGAAGAAAATAACCGGAGTGATCGAGGTGGCACGAGGTCTCGATATAGACATTTTGTGTTTCCCCGAGCTTGCCGTGACCGGCTATCCTCCCGAGGATCTTCTCCTTAAAACCGAATTCATTGACGACAACATCCAGGCGCTTGATGAAATAAAAAAGCACTGTCCGGACAACATGGTCGTCATAGTGGGCTTTGTCGATAAAAAGGACGACATATTCAACTCAGCAGCCTTAATCCAGAAAAAAGAGATAATCGACGTATACCACAAACTCCGCCTTCCCAACTACGGAGTATTCGACGAGAACCGCTACTTCCAGTCAGAAAGACGGTTTCCCGTTTACTCCATGGGGGAAATGACTTTCGGGGTCACGATCTGCGAGGACATATGGTACCCAGGAGAACCTATAAGAAGCCAGGTTCTGTTAGGAAACGCCCAGATTATATTTAACCTCTCGGCTTCACCTTACTACATGGGGAAACCCCTGGCGAGGGAGAGAATGCTCACCACAAGGGCGGTTGACTACAACACAATAATAGCCTACTGCAACATGGTCGGCGGGCAGGACGAGCTTGTGTTTGACGGAAACAGCATGTTTATAGACGAAAAAGGGGAAGTTGTCGCCACCGCCCGGAACTTCGAGGAAGACCTGCTGGTCTGCGACGTGAACACCGAGAGGGTTTACAAATCAAGGCTCAACACCCCGACCATAAGAAAGACGAGATACGAGCTCTCCTTCGAGGAAAACCAGCTGGAAGCATTCACGCTTAAGCCAGTTAAAACGAAGCGGAAAGTGAAAATCCCCGAAAAACATGATACTCCCTCAGAAGATCCTCTGAAATGCGCCTTCTCCGCGCTTGTGCTGGGCACCGGTGACTACATAAAGAAGAACGGCTTTAAAAAAGTAGTGCTCGGGTTAAGCGGAGGGATAGATTCCTCGCTTACCGCCGTAATTGCCGCAGAAGCCGTCGGATCCACAAAAGTCGTCGGAGTCTCCATGCCTTCAATGTACAGTTCCAAGGGAAGCGTCACCGACGCGAAAAAGCTCGCCCGAAATCTCGGAATCGAGCTTCTCAGCATTCCCATAGAAGACACTTTCAGATGCTACGAGGGAATGTTCGCCGAGTTTTTCTCCGAAATGGACGCTGACGTCACGGAAGAGAACATCCAAGCGAGGATAAGGGGAAATATCCTAATGGCACTTTCAAACAAATTCGGGTGGCTTGTGCTCGCCACCTCGAACAAAAGCGAACTTGCCGTAGGCTACTCGACCCTCTACGGGGACATGTCAGGGGGATTCGCGGTGATAAAAGATGTGCCCAAGGCCATGGTTTACGAGCTTTCTCACTACTACAACCGTTTTCGGGAAAAACAGATAATACCAAAATCGGTAATTGAAAAGCCCCCTTCAGCCGAGCTTCGCCCCGGCCAGAAAGACACAGACTCGCTTCCCGAATACGATACGCTCGACAGGATACTGAAAGCCTACGTGGAAGACGGCCTCGGGGTCGATGACATAGTAAAGCTCGGGGAGAAAAGAAGCGTAGTGCGAAAAGTAATCAAGATGGTAAACACGAATGAATACAAAAGAAGACAGAGCGCCCCTGGGGTCAAAATAACGTCGCTTGCCTTCGGAAAGGACCGCCGCTTCCCGATAACCAACCTCTACAAGAAATAAAAGGGCGAATCACTTAAGCGAGAGGATGAACTCAGAGAGGTTCTCAACGGTCTCAAGAACCCCGAGATCGACTTCGGACTCGTCAATTGAGACCCCGAACTCCTCCTCAAGCTCCATAATAAATTCAAGAGTCGAAACGGAATCAACCCCGACTCCAAGTTCAATCAGCGACTGCTCGGCCGATATATCCTGGGGTTCGATGTCAAGATTGAACTTACCTACGACAAGCCGCCTTATTTGCTCCCTGAGAACTTCTTTTCGCTCGGTCACTTCAGTTTCTCCCTAAGCACCTTGCCCGCCGGGCTTCTCGGAAGCGCATCCACAAATTCCATTTTCGCGGGAATCTTGTAGTCAGACACTTTCCCCCTGCAGAAGTCGACAACTTCCCGTCTCGTGAGTCCGTCCGCTACGATAAAGGCCTTTACCTCTTCCCTGCCCCCGGCTCCAAGGGTTCCTATCACCGCGGCTTCCGTTATTTTCCCGTGAGTCATAAGCAGGTTCTCAACTTCGAACGGGTCAACCTTGTTCCCGGAGATATTGATGAAAAGCTTCTTTCTTCCGCGAATGAAAAGATACCCGTCGCCATCGAACATTCCGAGATCCCCCGTGTGGTAAAAACCATTGACGAAAACCCTCTCGGTCTCTTCCGGAAAATCAACGTAGCCGTCCGTCATGGAAGGGCTCCTTATTATTATCTCGCCGATCTGCCCGACCGGAAGCTCGCCCCCGGTTTCCGAGACCACCCTTATAACGACGTTTTCAACCGGCACCCCAACTGAAAGACGCTTCTCCTCTATGTTCTCCGCGATATTGATTGCCATAACCCCGGTTTCGGAGGAACCGTAGAGCTGGCGGGGATAAACGCCGAAAGCTCGATGGAAGGAAAAAAAGGTTTCCTCGGGCAGGGGAGCCCCGGCGGAGATAACATGCTTTAGCCGCGGGAAATCGTAATCCCCGCGGCTCGCGCTTCGAGCGAGGGTATCAAGCATGAAGGGGACGGCGGGAAAGATCGTTATCTGTTCTTCCTCTAACACCCTCAGAACCTCTTTTCTGTTAAATCTCGGGAGGAAATAGCAGCACGCCCCGACGCTTACGGCACTTACGAAGTTCCCGAGACCATAGGTATGCGATATCGGAATCGAAAAAAGGATCCTGTCCCCGCTATCCCAGTTTATTGTGGACGTGTGATTCTGTGCAAGAGCGATCATGTTGGCGTGGCTTCTCGCAACACACTTGGGCTCTCCGGTTGAGCCTGTGGAAAAAAGATAGATGGCTTTCTCCGAAGGATGGTTTCCGGGCGGATTCTCGGGAGCGTCGCCGAGAAAGTTGTCCCGGGTCACGCAAACGGTGTTTATGTCTCCGGAAACGGCGTTTATGGTATCCGCAAGAGATCCGTCCGTAACGATCAGAGCCGGCTCTGAGAACTCAAGGCAGTATCTTATCTCCTCGGTTCCGGATGCGCTGTCGATCGGAACGCAGGCGGCTCCGAGTCTTGCTATCGAGAAGACGGATACGGCAAGGGAAAGTGAATTGGGAAGGAAAACGCACACCTTATCCCCTCGCAACACCCCTTGGCTGGAAAGGAACGAGGAAAAGCCGTCAACAAAACCGCAGAACTGCGCGTAACTGTAGGTTTCTCCCTCGTACCAGAGGGCCGCTCCCCGGGGATTTCGCTTGAGGTTCAAATAAAGTATTTCGCAGTAGTTTCTCATCGCCCCGTCACGGGAAAAGGGGAACTTGTCCGAGTCCGGTGTCCTCTGGAAATCCAAAGACTATATTCATGTTCTGAACAGCCTGGCCCGCGGCACCCTTCATGAGATTGTCAAGAACCGATACGATGACAAGATGCCCTTCCCGTTCGCAGAAACCCAAAGAGATGTAATTGGAACCGGAAACAGACGCCATCCCGGGCAACTCGTCACAGATCCGGACGAAAGCACTGTCTCCGTAGAACCCGGCGTAAAGTTCCTTTACCTCATCGGGGGAGATATCCGAGCGGAGCCTGAGATACGAAGCGGCCATTATGCCTCTTTTAACCGGAACGCGCGTATTGAAGAAAAGAAGCTTTTTCTTCACGCTGCAGAAATCGGAGAGCACGCGAAGAATCTCATGCTTCTGGTCATCCCCTCCCGTTCCACGGGCGGATACCTCCTCCTTTACCTCGGCGTAATGACTCTCGGGTTTCGGCGCCCGTCCCGTAGTCGAAAGAGAAGACTTTATGTCCACTATAATGTTGTTTTCCACTTCATGCTTCTTAAGAAGAGGCGCCACGGCAAGTGAAACGCATGTAGAGTAGCAGCCCGCGTTAGCGACTAACGGGGCGTTTTTTATCCTCTCGCGGTTTAGCTCGCTAAGTCCGTAGACCGAACGGGAGAGAAGTTCGGGAAAGCGCGGCGCCACGCCGTGAGCCCGGGAGTAGTCAGCAGGGTCAGAGAACCTTAAGTCGGAGCTGAGATCGATCACCCTTACGCCATTCTCAAGGAATTTCCGCACGAAAACAGAAGAAGTGCCTCCGGGAAGGCAGGAGAAAAGGAGATCAATAGGTTCTGAGTCAGGAATTTTGGATACGGGGATTAGAACAATATCCGAGCAGCCCAGAAGATGCGGAAACGCCTCATCCGCCCTCCTGCCCGAGAACTTCTCAGACGTAAGCACCCGCAGGTCAACGTTAGGGTGGCACGCCAGAAGGGAAAGAAGCTGCTGTCCGACATAACCTGTAACTCCCAGAATTGCCGTCTTGAGTCTCATCTTGTCTTGGGAAACCTAGCTGTTCGTCGCAAATCCACCTTGATTAATATGGGACTTCCTATCATTAATATAGCTTTAAAAGCGGGAGGGAAAAACCGGGTTCGGAGGAAAAAAGAGGTTGGCTTCCGTCCTCAGACGTTCTGGGCGGTCGCGGTTCTAAATACTCTGTCGATCCACTGCTCTATGTTCTTGCGCGAAGTTTTTCCTATGAGCTGCCTTACCTCTTGCATGGGAATCACGGCCTTGGCGTAGGATCTGTGTCCCCCGGCGCTTCCTATCTCGTCAAAAAGCTCGAAAAGCAGCCGACCGGCGCTCTTGACAGACCCGCTGTTCCTTACGGACATAACCACATGGGAACCGGAAACAATCCCGAAGGCAACAGACCAGTTGATCCCTTCCACCTTCATTCCCATGTCAGCCACCTGAGAAATAAGATGCTCTTTTTCTATCCTTCCCAGGTTCATGAAAATTATTCCGTCATTTATCCAGTGTTTTGAGAGCGCCTGGCCGTAATGTTTGATCTCTTCTGAATACAGGTTTTTAGCCTCTATTTTCCTGAGCAAACCCAAGTCGGCCTGGTTATAGAGATATGTAAACGCTTCTAGGTCGTCAAGGTCGGCACCCCTGTTGAGGATCATGGTGTCGGTTTTTATTCCGTAGAGAAGCGCGGTAGAAAGTTTTGTGGAAATCTCAACCTGAGCCGCTCTCAGGAGCCGGGTCATAACCGTCGCGGTAGCTCCTTCCTCGGAACTTATCTCGGTAAATTTTGCGTCGCACTCGGGAGTTATCGGATGATGGTCGATCACTGAATCGACACCCGTAATCTCCCCTCTAAAATAAGAAGGCTGCACATCAACAAGCGCTATGGAATCGAAATTTCTTATGTCTCTTTGGGAAATCATCTGTAAGTCTATGTCCATAAGCTCCACCATTGCCACATTCTCGGGTCTTGAAATTTCCTCCCCTAGGTAGCCTATGGTCGCCGTTTTCCTGTTTCTTCTAAGAAGAGTCCGAAGGGCCATGGCGCTTGCAATCGCATCCGGGTCGGGCTGGTTATGAACGAGTATGAGAAGCCTTTTCGCGTCGCGGTGAACCTCTCTTATCAGTCTTACGGAGATATCGGACCTCGCAAGCTTCTCCTCAAAAGATATCTGGCTGTCCGCGACTTCATCGAATCTCACGTATCTCGCTATATAGCCATCCTTGCGGTGCTCACCGTCAGCGGAAACAACTATCGGGCTCGTGGAATAACTGCGAGCAAGAGAGGCCAGAAACTTCTTAGTTGCAAACTCGTTGTTTACGACTATAAGCGTAAAGGCTCCCTTCTGTTTAAACGCGTCATCAGGAGAATCAAGCTCTGTTACCTGACCCCTGTTCTTAAAAAGACTCATCAGGAGAATGTCAAATTCCCCGATGAACATATATCGCCTTTCCCCGTTCGTACTCATCGCATCTGGAATGCAGAACGTCTACCTGTAGCAGGCAGCACTAAGTTCCCCCGTGAAACTTGAAACCCTGCCCAGCACTTCCTGCCTTTCCTCTCCACCGTTCTCGATTATTCTCACAAGGGCGCTTCCAACGATAACAGCATCGGAAAAAGAGGCTATCGCGGCTGCCTGACGCGCGGAGGACACCCCGAAACCTACCCCGACGGGAAGTTCCGAGCGGCGCTTTATTCTTTCCACCAGATCCTCAAGATCGTAATCCATGTCAGGACGCGCTCCCGTGACTCCGGTGACCGAAACCACGTAGATAAAACCCGAGGCGTTTTGCGACACCTTCTCTATCCTTTCTTCGGTACTCGTAGGAGCAAGCAGAAAGATTCGGTCAAGCCCTTCCTGCTCGACATGGATGCCCAGTTCTCCGGCTTCCTCGGGTGGAAGATCAACAACCAGAACTCCGTCCGCTCCCGCCTCGCGGGCGTCACGTGCAAATCGCTCGGTGCCATAGGAGAAAAAAGGGTTGTAGTAACCGAAGAGTATTACGGGAATATCCGAGCGGGACCTTATCCTTTTAACAAGCGAGAGCACGTCGGAAACGGATGTTGAGTTAACAAGAGCCCGTTCCGAGGCTGCCTGGATCACCGGTCCGTCCGCCATGGGGTCTGAGAAAGGGATACCGATTTCCACCATGTCGACACCGCTTGCCTCCATGTGGTCAATGATCTGCTCGGTCAAGTCGATATCAGGATCCCCGGCGGTAACATAGCAGATTAAAGCCGCTTTGTTTTTCTCCCGAAGTTCGCGGAATTTTTCCTTTATCCTTCCCATGTGCTTTTATAAGAAGCCGGCAGTCTGGAAACGCAGAAATCGCAAGCAAACAGAATAAAAAACGAACATCCAACCTTCAGAAGCTTTATATACGCGCGTATGGGTATTGTCAAGAACTGAAAATATCATTGTAGGGAGTAAATTAAATTGACCGGTTTTAGAATTTTTTAATTGTCCGGTTTTTGTTTTTTTCTTTTTCTTTTCTTTTTCTTTCAAATCAGACTCGAAGGGCGAGCCCGAAGAGTCTGATTTGAAACCGCCTGCTTATC
>JAJDUA010000036.1 GCA_022826905.1 Candidatus Dadabacteria bacterium | reverse complement strand
TTGCGCTATCGTTCCACCAACGCGCAGACACGACACCTTGAATTGCCTGCCGAATCTCAAGCTCTTGTTTTTTCCTCCGATTCTACCACAATCTCTCATCTGCCCCAAATACCCGCCACTACTAAACTGATGCTATACTAGACCGCATCTTGTCGGATATAGAAGGCTTAGGATATACGCCAGATTGGCGAATCTTGAATGCGCTCGACTTCGGCTTGCCACAGAAAAGGGAGCGGGTTTTGATTGTAGCTACAAAAAAGCGATTCGAGAATTTTCCTTGGCCGGAGAAAAAACTGCCGATGAAACCACTTGCCGACATTCTGGAAAAGACCCCCGATTCTCGCCATTTCGTATCTGACAGAATCAGGAACAGCAGGCTCAAATCTCATAAGTCAGAGCACAAACCGGGGATTTGGCACGAGAACAAAGGTGGCAATATCAGCAGTCATCCGTTTTCGTGCGCACTACGTGCCGGGGCGTCCTATAATTACTTGCTGGTGGATGGCGAAAGAAGACTGACGCCGCGGGAAATGTTTCGCCTGCAAGGGTTTCCCGAAAAATTCAAGATTGTGGGTAGCGACGCTCAGCTGCGACGTCAGGCGGGAAATGCGGTTCCGGTGCCTATGGTAAGAGCCGTGATCGAAGGAATCCTCGAAATTTATGGACAGGTCGACAAAACAAAAGCCAAGGTTGAGGGGCGCATCCAAGCGGCGTAAGGAGCCTTATCCTCTCGGCGAGATACCCGACGGGGTAGTTATAGGGATCTGCAAGCAGATCGTTCACCGTTTGGCTATCGGCTATAAGGACATTACCGGCGACGACTTCGGCGACATATTCGCCGAGGCGATAGAAGGCGAGCACAGGAACAGCCCTTTGGGCATTGCGGATGTAGTCAGCAATGGATGTGCTTGGTCGGTCAAGACCGTAAAAGCCGACAATCCGTTTACGAAGAAGAACATCAGAATCATATCCGGTCGAAATTCCCCTGACTATTCCTTGGGCATATCGAATCCGCGGAAAGATGTTAACGCGACGGGCCGGGCGGTACTGTCGATCTGGAATGAGAGAATCAACGAGGCGATGGGAAGTCATGATCAGTTGCGGGTGGCCGTGTTCATTCGCAACATGAAGAAGCGAGAGTTCGCTTTATTCGAACAGGAAGCAAGGCGGTACGTAGCAAACGATTACGAATGGGAAATTAACAAGAAGGGCAATTTCGAGGGATATGAAAAGACAACAAGAGAACGGATGTTTACGTGGCAGCCTCATGGGGCGCAATTTACGATTCATCGGAGGGTTCCGGCCGCGGCTCGCAAATTCAGTATAGTTCCAGAAGTTCCAGTTATCGAAGCTAAGCATATCTTGCGGCTTGCTCGATACTCCGACGATTGGATTCAAACGATATACGACGACCAAAGCAACGAGAAAACGGCGGAGGATTTGGTCGATATTCCCATGGTTAGATCGAAATCGCTGTAAATGTCTCCTCAATAAGTACTGCAAACCGCACTGAGAAATTTCCGCTTCAAGGATTTTAGTCTTAATTTTGGAACTTTTTTGGATTCGAGAAGATGGCAGATCGCATATCGTCGGCAGAACGCAGTGAGGTTATGCGGACGGTCAAATCGAAAAACACCTCTCCAGAAAGGAGAGTGCGTTCCGTCGCTCACTGTCTCGGGCTGCGGTTCCGGCTTCACAGAAGTGATTTGCCGGGTTCACCGGACTTGGTTTTTCCCAAGAGAAGGACGGTTCTTTTCGTCCATGGATGTTTCTGGCACAGGCACGAGAATTGTCCAAGAGCGACGACCCCGAAAACCAATGCCGATTACTGGTGCAGAAAATTCCGAAGCAACGTTAAGCGCGACAAGGAGAGCAGAAAAAAGCTTGAAGAGGACGGCTGGATAGTTCTTGTGATATGGGAGTGCGAAACAAAGACTCACGCATCCATAGAGGCATTTCTCAGAAAAAATTTCCTGCTTTGACGCGCAAAGAGTGCAGAAGTGGTTTTAGTGAAAGAAGTCGGATTCTCTTTTTTCGAACTTAACTATTACTAGGAACCGCAAAGACGCAGAATTTCTTCTCCAATGCTCTCAGCCATCTTGACTGGAACGGCGTTGCCGACTTGAGTTGTAATGCTTTTTCTCGTAGAACCGAAAAACACGTAATCATCAGGAAACGATTGTATTGCGGCCGCTTCGCGAATAGATATGGCCCTGTCCTGTTCGGGGTGTCCGTACCTTCCGTTGGAAAGACTGTTGCATCGGCCCGTAATGGTTGGAGCCGGTCTGTCCCAGAACATTCGTCCGTAAGCGTCAGTATGTCCTTGATAGTTGTCCTTATGGCAGCTCAGCACTAGGTGTTCCGGCCATGATCTGCGGTCGCCTCCGTCAAGCGGCGTATGCTTCAGACGCTCTAGGTTCAGCTCGGTAAGCGATGCGGCGATATGATTTGGAACCTCGGAACTGCTTTCCCCGGCGGCGATAGCCGGAAAATGCGAAATTGTTTCCCTTACTGTCACGGGTGGACGCAGTTCTTCTCCGTATTTTGGCTTCGGTAGCGAAGGCTTTTTTCTTTTAGACGCAAGCAGGACAAGTCGTTTTCGTTTCTGGGGAACCCCGTAATGTTTTGCGTCGAGAGTATCGCATGCGTAGAGATAGTCGTTTTTCCTAAGCATTCTGAGGAATCTCTGGAAAACGCCTTGGCCTCGGTTTTCGGCAATTCCTGGGACGTTCTCCATAAGCACGTATCCCGGCAAGGCTTCTTCCACCAAGCGCCCGAACTCGCTCAGGAGTCCTGCGTCTTGTCCGTACTTCCTGCTCATGGACCGTTTGCTAAAAGCTTGGCACGGGGCGCATCCCGCGAAGAGCACGTCTTGGAAGCTCAGCTTGATGTTCTCGGCCAAATCGCACAAACTCAGCTTTTTTATGTCTGAATGAATGAATCTGGTTTCTGGGTTGTTGTTTTCATATGTGTTTCGGAAATCCTCTTCGCAGTCGAAGCCTGCTACAACCTCGATGCCCGCATTGAGCAATCCCCGAGTCAGGCCTCCGGCTCCACAGAAAAAATCAAGTGCTATCATTTCCCGTTCTCTGCTTTCCCGGCGGTTTCCTCAAAGATTTCTTCAACCCACCCGGCAAGGTCTCGATCAGGCAGGCCTGGACGGCCAGCGACCTGCAGATAAGCCCACGACACCATTTCCCGGAAAGGGCTGTCAAGGGAAGCAATTCTTATGTATTTGGCTGTCTCGTAGGGACCCGGGGGCACTATCGTATCCGCCGGAACGAGTCTCAAATCCCGCAGATTGGCAGCCATGAGGGGAATGCGGCCTTTCAACGCAGGAAGGGGAATTATTCCGTTTGAATGTCCTTGGGACAAGAAGGAACCTATTCTGTTCTTGTTTTTCTTTTTTATGGTTTCGCCAAGGTTAACAGCATTTTTCAGGCCTTCTGCGATGGAACAGCATTGACTTGCAAGCACGTTGTCCACTTTTCTCTTGCCATTGTGCCTTACAAGATCGCAGGATGGGGTGAGGACTATCAGAAATGCTTCAGGGGCATCGTTGCCGTTCTGTGTTTTTTCTTTCAGAATGTCTCCGAGACGTATCTCTTCGCTTATCGGTGGAAATATGTACTGTTCCCATGAAGCGAGTTTATCTTGGGTACCCGAAAGTTCGTCCGCGCGGGCGGCTAAACGTCTTCTGGCTACTCTTTTCAGGACATCTACGCGCTGCTCGCTTCCGTCACATGTTTCAAATGCATACTGAGCGACTTCGCTTATTGCGGAAGAATACGTTTCGTAAACGTACCGTTCGACATCTTTTAGGACCTCGGTCTGGGGTTCGACCTCCTTCAGTTTTTTCAGGAGCAGATTTTCGCTTCCGCTTCCTTTCTTGATGCGATGGATAAAGGGATGTTCCTTGTCTTTTGTTTCTTCTGGCATGGCGGAATATACGATTACGGGACAGAAATGCTCCTTCCAGATAAAATCTAGGGAACCTGAACCTTTGTTTTTCTGGTCCGAAGGTATTCCTTCAAAAAGGTCGAGAATGACAACGTCGGGGCGAATGTCTCTGATAGCCTGTACGGCCTCTTCAAACTTTTTTACTGGAGGGTTCTCCTCTGCAAGCCCCTCTTCCCTGATAAGCTCCATAATGGGCTCAACGCTTTCAGGTTCGTCTTCAACGAATAGCAGTTTCATAGCGATTGCTCTTTTTTTTGATTTTATTCCTGAGCCGGCAGATCAAAAACGAAGGAAGCACCACCTCTCTGGCCAGGATGCACTGTTGCCATTTCCCCACCGTAGGTAGCGACCAGTTCCGATGCTACCGTAAGTCCCATTCCGATTCCGTCAGGTTTTCCAGTAACTCCTGGCCAGAATACTTTCTCGACATCGTCCTTGTGAATGCCCGCACCCGTATCGTGAACTGAAACGCGAATCCGCCGTCCTCCTCTGATTGGATCTATACGGAATTCAATTTCTCTTTGATCCTTTGGAGTGCTGTCAAGCCAGAACTCGGCATTCGTCAACAAGTTGAGCATGATTGCGTCGAGTTCTCCTGGATTAACAGCTACATCGGTCTTGGATTTAGGCACGAGGCACTTTATGCTGAGCCTGTTCATTATTTCTTTTCGGATATCCACGCAGTTCGCTATGCGTTCCTCCAGCACGCAGTTGCGCTGTTTTTCCCGCCTGAAGTTTCTGCTAGCCAGCGGAAGAAAAGTATCTGAAAGATGTTCCAACGACTCTACGGCTTTGTCGGTTCTGTCGAGCTTCGATTTCCAGTTTCCTTTGAGAGATCCTGAATGTTTTCTTGCGAATGCAAGGAAATTCCCGATAATAGTTGTCCGGTTTCTTATCTCGTGCACAAGCATCGCCGCTATGCTTCCTATGGTAGCAAGACGGCTGTAGTAAACGAAGCGCTTCCGAAGTGTATCTTTCGCAGAGTCCAACTGCTTCTGGTGTGCTTCTACTACGGGGACTATTTCGGATGCCTGCCCTCCCCGTTCGGAGATTTCGGCGACTTTGCCTATAAGGTGCGTGGCAGACAGTTCGTCAAACAGCGATTTGGTTGCTCTTTTTTCCTTTTCTGGTTCTCTCCTGTCCGCGTCCCGCTCGTTTTCAAGTTTGGCTATTACGGTTCTGAGGGTTGCCTCAAATTCTGCAACTTCCCTGCAGGCCACAAGGCGTTCCCGGTCGCTTGTATCCCGTATCTGTGGATTGCTTTCAGCCGAGATCGACACGTAGCCTACGATCTGGTTCGTGCTGAGTCTCTTCCCCGTTCTGCTGATGCGCCGCAGGTCAAGCCCCATCCAGTCTCTGGTGTTGTCCGACTTCGGCATTACGAGTACTCCGTCTCTGTATATTGAAATGCCTTTGTGCGCACTGATAGTTTTACGGATTTCATCTTTTTTCAGCTTGAACCGGTTGGCTATTTCTCCTGTGTCTTCGGGTGCGATATCCCAAGCTCTTACTTCAAAGTCGAAGGGACCGCAGTTCGGCTTCTCGGAAAACATAGACGACAGTTTGTCGCGGTTTTCCCGCGCGCCGAGAATGGTTTTCCATTTCACCTCAAGCTGTTTTTTTCTGATGGCTTCGGTAGCCATGATGGGAGCGAATTCGTATTCGGCTTTTACGTTTCCCTCTTCGTCGACATTTCCGCTTATCCTGTATTTTGGGTTTTTGAGGAATGAGTGTGGCTGGACTTTCAAATTGTCGAATAGGGTTTCCTGAAAGCCAGAGAAAAAAATATTGAACTCTTCGGCTTGAACGAACGGAGAAATCAGGCGGGCCAGATTATTCTGCAAGTCGCGCAGGTGGCTCTTGTCCCAATTACTTTTCAGATCGTAGATTGTAAGCAGCGTGCCGGATCCTGAATCCGAAAACGGCGATTCCTGATCGTAGGATCTGTATTCCATAAAGCTTTCCGAAAAATCGTCTACCTCGAGCAGCTTGGTCCAGTCTACGCGGACTTCCCAGCATGGAAAATTTTCCGCCTTGGTCAGCATACGGAGTTCTCCGCCGAGACGAAGCGCAGAGAGTCGTCCGAGACCTTTTTCGCCTGCAACCCGCCGCCGCCGTTCGCCCCTTTCCGTAAGCGGATTCTGCGCCTTGAAAGGGGTAGCGACAAGACACCACACCTCCTCCAGCATTTCTTTTGTCATTCCTTGGCCATCATCCTCGATCTCAAGATAGCGACCACAGGATTCTTCGTAGCGAAATCTTACCCAGACGTTGCGTGCGTAGGCGTCGTATGAATTCTTGACAAGTTCGATGATTGCGACAACATCATTGGTCACCAAATCCTTCCCCAGCGATTCGAAAACCCTCGGATGCATGCGGAAAGGAAGTTTGCGAAACTTATCTCCCTCGATATTCGGTGTCATTGCGGCACTTTTTTCCATTTGTTTCGTCTCGCTCATAAGAATCAGAATTATACTATTAAGGATTTACGTAAAAATTATAAGTCAGAGTTTCGCTCGTCGCAAGGAAACGAACCTGTCCGGCAAAGCGGTTTACGAAAATTCGGAAATATGCGTTATAATATAGGCCCCGAATTACGGCAAAAACTGTTTTAAGGAGGATTACCATGGCTGTAGCTAGAGTAACAGAGGTTATAGGATCATCCGAGAAGTCATGGGATGATGCTGTGCAGGAGGCTCTTGACAGGGCGAACAAGACGATAAGGGGTCTTACCGGAATCGAGGTAACGAAAATGAACGCCCACATAGAGGACGGACAGATTACCGAGTATCGATCCCATGTCAGGATCACCTTCATTCTGGAGGATTAGGATCTCCTTACGGAATATTTTCCCAAGACTGAAAACGACGTGATGAACTGTTTTGTAAAATCACACGGGTTGGGAAATGACTATATTGTCTTAGACAGCGCCGAAATAGATTTTGATCTCGGCAAACCTGCCATAGAACTTATATGCCACAGGAACTACGGCATAGGTTCAGACGGCATACTGCTTCTGGTCCCGCCTGCAAGGGGGGACTTCGGTCTCAGGATTCTTAATCCTGACGGAAGCGAGGCGGAAAAAAGCGGGAACGGTCTGAGGATTTTCGCCAAGTACCTCTATGAAAGAAAGAACGCATCGAGCAAGACTTTTTCCATAGATACTCCCGGCGGTCTTGTTACTGCCGAAATTGAGGAAAAAGACGGGAAAGTCCACCACGTCACGGTGGAAATGGGCACGGCGACTTTCAGGTCGGATAAGATACCAGTAGATACAGAAAATGAAGAAGCGGTGGCGCAGCGTCTGGTTCTCGGTGCATCGGAATTTGATTTTACTGCCGTTTCGGTGGGGAATCCCCACTGTATTATTTTCTCCGAAGAGCTAAGAGAAGATCTCATAAGAGAACTCGGACCCGAGATAGAAAACCACCCCGTTTTCCCGAACAGAACTAATGTTCAGTTCGCTCAGGTGCTCTCGCGCGCGAGTGTTCGTATTTTGATCTGGGAGAGAGGGGCAGGCTACACTCTTGCCTCGGGCAGCAGTTCCTGCGCGGTCGCCGCCGCGTGTGTGAAGTCCGGTTTTACGGACCGGAAGCTCAGGGTACTGATGCCTGGAGGGCATCTCGACATAAATGTCGGGGAGGACTGGGCGATTACTATGCGCGGCGAGGTGGAAGAAGTCTTTTCGGGAATATTAAGCGACGGTCTTCTTCACAAACTAAGAAATCCTTCCACTATAAACTTATAGAGCGACCGATTCGTTTTTTCATGGAAAGACTGATTTTAAAGGCGGATGCGGTGATTCCGGTAAGCTCTGAGCCGATTCACGATGGAGCCGTCGTAGTGGACGGCGGACATATCGTTGACATCGGAACATCAGATAGAATCGAGAACGACTATCCAAGCTTACAGAAAGTAAGAAAGCCTAACTCGATAATACTACCCGGATTCATAAACGCCCACACTCATCTTGAGCTCAGTTGGACAAAAGGGAAGATTAGGGGTTTTGAAGACTTTACCGGATGGCTTGAACGGCTGATCACTCTTAAGGCCGGCGGGGTTGATCAAGATATTGTGGAGGATTCAATGAGGATGGGGATTCGCAACGTCATCGAAAGCGGAGTCACTACAGTCGGGGAGATATCCTCTTTGGATTTCGGCGGGAGGGAGACGCTTAGAAGCTCGGGGATGAGAATTGTCGCGTTTCTCGAACTTTTTGACCGCATTTCACCAAGACTTTCCTCGCTTGAATTTCAAAGCGAAAATCTCTATGAGGAAAGACCCTTCCCGCACGCGCCTTATTCCTGCGGTCCGGATCTTCTGGAGGCGGTTTTTACTTGCGCGCACGAAAACGCGATTCCTACGGGAATCCATCTGGGCGAGAGCCCTGATGAAGTCAGGTTTCTTAAGAACTTGCCCAATGAATTTGAACGGAAAATTTTCCCGCTCATAAAAAAGGGAATCTTCAAGAGGCCGCGGGCCGAGACTCCGACACGCTACATAACCGGATTTCTTCGCGGAAAAGACGTAAAACTCTCCGCAGTTCACATGGTCCAGGTGGTGGATGAAGACATGGAGATAATCCGAAGCGCCGATATCGGTATTGTTCTCTGCCCCAGAAGCAATGTTTTTCTGAAGGTGGGCAAGCCGAACCTGCGCCGGATGCTTGATCATGAAAGAGTAGGGCTCGGAACCGACGGACTTTCGAGCAACCCGGACCTTGATTTCTTCCGGGAAATAAGATTCCTGCATGACATTATGGTTGAGCAGGGAATACGGCAAAGCGCCCGTCTGGCGGTCCATTTCGCGACTCTGGGAGGAGCAAGAGCTCTTTTTATCGAGGAGAGGACGGGGAGTCTTGAGGTCGGAAAAAGCGCCGACATCATATGCATTTGCTGCAAAGGGGGAATTACCCCCGATCCCTATTCCTGCATAGTGTCTTCAAAACCGGAGGATCTCCAGTTTTCAATGGTAGGAGGGAATTTTATCTACCGAAAAGATTCTTGTGCTCCTTGTGAGCATTAGTTTCCTCAGTATCCGCGATGACCGAACCGAAGCCCGAAAAGCTTTTTGTCTATGGAACCCTGCGAAAGGGCGGAACAAGAAGCAGGCACCTTGAGGGATGCAAGCTGCTTCGGATGATGAAAGTTCCCGGAACTCTTTACCGTACGCCTTTCGGCTACCCGGCGGCTGTGTTTGATGAGACTTCCTCACTTGCTGTCCAGGGAGAACTTTATGAACTCCCCCCGGATTCCGAAGTTTTTATCGGAAACGTGGACCGCCTTGAAGGCGTGGATGAAAAACTCTTTTTAAGATCGGTTATCCGCCGGGAGGAAGAGTCTTTTTATGTCTATGAACCCTGCCCGGAGCTTAGAAGTCAGATCAGCGATGCGGACATAATAAAAAGTGGCAACTGGTTCTCCCGTTCTGCCTTGTGCGGCGAAGACCCTTTTTCTTTTGCCGTCAGTTTTGAGAATATACAGAAACGGTATTACAGGATGCGTCCCGACGGTTACTCGGAAGAGAACATTTTTCTTGAAGGCACAGTTCCGGTTCTGGTTACCTGTCCGCACTCAACTGCTCACACGAGGATGGGAAAACTGAAACGTCATGAATTCTACACCGCCGCTCTCGGTGCCGTGGCGCATCTGGTTCTCGGCTGCCACTGTCTTTACGCGAACAGGGAACAGGAAACGGACCCGAATTACTATGATGACTGCGATTTTAAGATTGTGCTCGGGGAAATTCTGTCCAAGAGGAAGATAGATCTCGTCGTGGACATACACGGTACCGGGAACGAGAGACCAGAGGACCTGTTTCCGGGCGTGGGGGTGGAGAGGGAATTTCTTCTTTCCGCACCTGATGTTCTTGACAAGTTTTATCTTGTTGCTGAGCAACATGGAATCGTGACCGGAAGTGCCGATATATTCCCCGCGGCAAGACAGATGACCGTGGCCAAATTTGCTGCGAACCGATTTTCGGTTCCCGCGATCCAGGTTGAGATAAGCGACAGGCTAAGGATGCCGTGGCGGCGGGAAGATGAGTTTCGCCGTCTGATCGGATTTTTTCTCGGGTTTCTTGAAAAAACGATCTAAGAGGGAATGGATCAAGGCAGATAAAAGAGGTCTCTCCGCGAGTTAAGACAAAAACGGAATATCAGGTTTAGCCCTCAAAGTGAACACTCCGAATATAATTACTCGCACAGAATATCAAGCATTGGATTCTCGGCTATGATTCCCTTTGCGTGGGCTTTCTCAAAAAGATACTCAAGCGCCCCGGTTCCGCTTTCGCCAAGATCCCTGGTCCATTCATTCACGTACATTAAAACGAACTTCTCCCCCGTGTCCTCGCTCATTCCCCTTCCAAAGCGCATCGCGTAATCAAGGGCCTCTTTTTTGTTTGAAAGGGCGTACTCTATGCTTTCTCTGTGTACCCTGAGAACTTCTGTGTCAAGTCCCTGGGGTATGTCCCTTCGAAGCACGTTAAGTCCAAGCGGCATCGGAAGATCGGTTTCCTCAGCCCACATCACGCCGAGATCAAGCAGAAGCCGAAGCCCGGTCTCTTCGTAGGTGAGCTGCCCTTCATGTATAAGCAGTCCCGCGTCCACATTTTCCTCAAGAACCTCATCCATGATTCCGTCAAAAGGCACTTCAACTGGTATAAAATCATCGGCGTAGAGACTCAGAAGAAGATATGCGGTAGTAAGCTTTCCGGGTACCGCGACGGTTTTTCCCCTGAGGTCAGGAATTTTCTCCCTGGCGACCACTATGGGGCCGTAGCCTTTCCCCATGCTGGCCCCGCAGGATAGAATCCGGTAGCGGTCCTGCACGCTCAGGTATCCGTGGGCGGAGATTGCCGTCACCTCAAGTTCCGCCCCCATGGCTCTTCTGTTAAGCGACTGTATGTCCTCGATCACGTGTTCAAAGTCGATTTCCCCGGAAGTCACTTTTCCGCTTGCTATGGCGTAGAACATAAACGCGTCGTCCGCGTCGGGACTGTGGCCCAGTTTCATGATTCGTTTTTCCATTCTCGTCTCCTTTTGAATTTCGTCTACGACGGGTCTGCGTGAAAGTCGATTTCGTTTTTCTTCCCTATCTCTCCGAGCTCGAAAAGAAGGTCGCGATACCTGATGAGCCCCTGCACCTTGGTATCATCAAGGTCGTACTTGATTCTTCTCTGAAGGTAGGTCGTGCACTGCTCCCTGCTGAGTCCCAGTTTCCGGGATTCGATATCCGCTATTTCCGGGATGAGTTCCACTCCTTTTTCTCTTGTCGAAACAAGGCACCTGCAGCCTTCTGCCGTAGCGCCGTCCCCCTTTCTTGTAGCCATCACCGCGTATACGAAGGGAAGAGACATCTCCTTTGTCCACAATTCCCCTAAATCGTACGTAAAAAGAGAATTGTCTGTACAGAGATGACGGGCCCCGAGGCCCGCGTTGCCGATCAGCATTCCCGCATCGACTTCCTCAAGGAACCCGTTTCCCGGGCTTCTTTTTACGTATTGCGGTTTAAGACCCAGAAACAGTTCGAGAACTATCCTCAGCAGAGCGGTTGAACTCCTTGACCTGCTGTCAACTGACACGCTTGTTATTTCCGTTATTTTCCTGCGCGACTTGAGCACTACGCTGTCCACCTTGCCGAAAGAGGATATGGAGATGCCGGGCAGAGCCGAGTAGGAGTCGGTTCTCAGGAATTCGGCCGAGGGAATGGGAGCGACATCCACCACTCCTTCCGACAGGTTCTCCGAAAGCAGAGATGGGTCAAAATACATTATTTTGAATCTGTGTTCCACAAGGCCTTTTTCCAGGGGATATATAAGCGGCTTCATATTGAGAAAAGGCGCGGCGCCTAGATTTATCAATGAGTGTTCCCCCTTTTTTCCTTCACAGGTCCATCCCCCGGACTTCCTCGCCTTTTGTCCACCTGCTCGGAAGAAATATTTTCTGATAAAGCGCAAGCGCGTAGAGATCCGACATTCCCGCTATGAAGTCGCACACGGTTCTCTCAAGGGTCTCCCTTTCCCGCACGGGCGTTTTGCAGAAATTCTCCCGGAACACTTTTTCGTTCTCGCAGAAGTAGAGATACAACTCCTTTACCACCTTCTTGGACTTTTCGTGAAGAGAAAGCAGTCGCTTGTTTGTGTAGACATTCTCATAGAGATAGGTTCTGAGCCCCATAAGCGCCTCCAGCACCTCCTCGCTCATAAGCACTCTCTTGAGTCCTCCCTCCATGGTCTGTTCCACGATATCTACCACCATGGTGTTTATCCGTCGCGAGGCGGTCTCTCCGAGGATCGAAATGTATTTTTCGGGTATGTCGCCGGGCGATATGATGCCGGAGCGGATAGCGTCATCAAGATCGTGATTGGCGTAGGCCACGAGATCCGAGATCTTGGTTACCTGGCCTTCAAGGGTAAGCGGTCTGTTCTCTTCCGTGTCTATTCCCTCCTTGCCCCATCCCTTAGAATGTTTCGCTATTCCGTCCCTGACTTCATGCGTCAGGTTAAGTCCCTCTCCGTCGCGCTCAAGTACGTCAATGATTCTCATGCTCTGGCGCACGTGTTTGAATCCGCCGGGAAATACTTCGTTCAGTCCCGCTTCCCCGGAGTGGCCGAATGGGGTGTGACCGAGGTCGTGGCCGAGCGCTATGGCTTCGGTCAGGTCTTCATTGAGCACAAGCGCTCTGGATATGGTCCTCGCTATCTGGGAGACTTCTATTACGTGTGTGAGCCTGGTGCGGTAGTGATCGTTTGTGGGGGAGATGAACACCTGGGTTTTATGCTTGAGTCTTCGAAACGCCTTGGAGTGGATTACCCTGTCACGGTCCCTCTGAAAGCATGTCCTTATGTCGCATTCGTGCTCGGGCTTCGCCCTGCCTTTTGACTCGCAGCTCAAAGCCGCCATCGGGTTCAACAGCCTTTTCTCGTTTTCCTCGGTCTGTTTTCGTATAAGCAAGATTTCTCTTCCCTCTTTTTACGGAACTCTTACAACCACTCCTCTCTCCGCCAAAAACTCCTTCGCCTCGCTTATCGAGTACTTGCCGTAGTGAAAGATCGACGCGCAGAGAACCGCATCCGCACATCCCCTCTCCAAGGCTTCAAGCAGGTGCTCAAGCTCCCCCGCTCCCCCGGAGGCTATTACCGGGATGCCTACAGTTTCCGAGATGGCTGCCGTGAGTGAAAGGTCGTACCCGTCCTCGGTTCCGTCCCTGTCCATGCTCGTTAGAAGTATCTCTCCCGCTCCGAAGCTCTCCATCTTCGCAGCCCACCCGACGGCGTCTATTCCGGTTGGATTACGTCCCCCGTGGGTAAACACCTCCCATCCCCCGCCCTCCTTTCTTCTCGCGTCTATGGCGACGACTATGCACTGGCTTCCAAACCTCGCCGAAGCGCGCCTTACGAATTCCGGCTCCGCTATTGCCGCCGTGTTGATCGCGACTTTGTCCGCCCCCGCCAGCAGAAGTTCCCTTACGTCCTGCACAGTTCTCAGGCCCCCTCCCACTGTGAGGGGAACGAAGACTTCGCTTGCGGTCCGCTTGACCACGTCTATCATTGTTTTTCTTTTTTCATGGGACGCGGTGATGTCGAGAAAAGTTATCTCGTCCGCTCCCTGTTCGCTGTACTTTTTGGCCACCTCGACGGGATCCCCGGCATCCCTGAGGTTAACGAACTGAACCCCCTTCACCACTCTTCCGTCCTTTACGTCAAGACACGGAATTATCCGTTTTGAAACCATCTCACTGAAACCTTCTTATGGCGTCTTCGAGGTCAACAGAACCCGAGTAAAGCGATTTTCCGAGTATAGCTCCGACAAGGTTTGCATCTCCGACTGACTGTATTTTTTCAAGATCGTCAAGCGACGCGATGCCGCCTGAAACGATTACCGGAAGGGGGCACACGGAAAGAAAGTCCCTTACCGAAGCCGTGTCGGTTCCTTCCATGGTTCCGTCCCTATCAACATTCGTGTGAATCACAAGCGATACGCCCATGTCGCGGAACTCAAGCATCGTCCGCTCAACGGATGTGTCTATTGTTTCCTTCCATCCCCGAAGGGCTATCTTCCCGCCCTTGGTGTCGACCCCGACGGCTATTCTGCCTGGAAACCTCCCGCATATATTCTCAAGAAACTTCCTGTCGGTAAAAGCCGAAGTGCCTATTATCACTCTTTTGATCCCGATTTCGAGATATCTTTCCACCGTGGCTGTGTTTCTTATCCCTCCTCCCACCTGGATGTTTGAGGAAACGGAGCGGACTACCTGCCGCACGGCTTCGAAATTTCCAGGGTCTCCCCTGAAGGCTCCGTCAAGGTCCACTACGTGAATCCATTCGGCTCCGCCGCTCTCCCACTTTTTCGCGGTATCTGGAGGGCTGTCTGAAAACACGGTCTCCGTGCCTTCTTCTCCCCTGAGAAGCCGCACACAGTTTCCGTTTTTCAAGTCTATTGCGGGAATTATGAGCAATTCAGAACCTCATTTAACTGAAAACCACGGGAAATAGTACACAAGCGGGAAGGGGATTATAAGGATTTTTCGAAAAAATATCGATTCAACCTGCTTCAGTCCGGAGAATTATGCGATGTTTTCCCCGATTTCCCTGAGCGTAAACCTGTGTGATTTAAGTTCATTTATTAACCTTATCCTTATCAACCATTATGCCGCGAGTAGAACTGGTACACGGCGTCTGTAATCTCAGCGACTTCAAGCAGATCCTCCTCGGTCCGGTGGCGTATGGTGAATTTCTCCGGTCGACCAGCTTTGCAAGCTCGCCGATTTTGAGCAGAGGGCCTTTTCCCTTACCTGTATCCGTTTTGCCTTCAACTATATATATCAAGCGAACGGTTAACTGCTTTCAATCACAAGGGTGGTCTCACGCCGGCCTAACTTATTTCCTTCAATTGCGTTACTTGTGTAGGTCAGTTCAACCCGAAACCATCCGTCTATATTTTCTGTAAGCGCGTCGGGCAGCAGCCCGTATTTATCCAGCAGCCTTTTTTTCGCAGTCAGTTTTTCGTAGTTCATGGGATGAACCATAACGTTATGGCTTTCAATCAAACAAGAATCCCCCGCAGACATCTTTAACTTTTTGCGGATTTGTTTTATCCTTAATCCTGTAGCAATATTCTAACTATTATTACTTACCGTTCCGGGGACGTTTAAGATCTTAAGTCTGGGGGAGTTATGATTACGATGGACAATCCATACCGCATCGGGCCGTGGAGTTTCGCCTTAGGAGTTTTTCTGGTCGCGGGCTGCGGGGGTGGCGGTGGCAGTGGCGGCGGCAATGGCGGCGGCGAAGAGCCTCCTCCTGTTATGTCTCAACCGGCTGAGAAACTTGTTCTCAGGATTGCTGACACCGAGGAGCTTGAGGAGGGGACCTATTTCGGTGAAGTATATTCGGGAACCTACACCGCTTCTGACGGCGTATCCATAGACGTATGGGTTTCCCTCCGCGAACCTAGCACGCAAATCGGAACGGTCAGCCGCCTCGGCGTTACGATTCAGGGTGGAACGGGTGCTCCTGTCGACACTCTTCTTGGCGACGATGGAGGAGTGCATACTTTGTGGGTTGCCATAAATTACCGCGGGTCGAACCTTACTGATATTAATAACCCTGAATGGGAGTGTGCACCGGGCGCAGAATTCATTTCCTGTCTCAAAAAACACGCTACTTTCAGCAAAATCAATCCTAAACTCAATGCGCAGGATGCTAATTCCGTAATACGTTTATTTGCTGACGACGGAGAAATTACCGTTGATGGAACTACGATGAAGGCATCCGATTTTGTGCCTGGCGGAACTATACGTTCACCGGTGAATCTGTATACCAGTTCATTCGGGGGTGTCGTCGTAAGCTATATGCTTGCCGAAGAAAACAGGCCCGAACTGCACAACGTCTTTTTTGAACAGGTTACGGTTCCGAATGAACGTCCCATATCGGATGGTCTTAACAACGCGGCACGCATGATGAATATTCTTTTCAGCGCATGCGAAATCGATCCTTCATGTATCAGGGCCTATCCGGACATACGAGTGAATTTCCGTAATTTTATGAACGACCATCACTCAGATCCGATTCAGGTTGACGGGGAGATGGTTTACGCGGGAGGGGTTTTTGACAGGATTGTTCATCTTGTTGAGGAAGAAGGAGAGGTAGGGCGGGCGATAAGATATATTGGAGAGATCGCAAACGCGCATGCCCAAGGCGGTCTCGTGATTGCTACCGGATACGGACCGCGTGACTACCGAGGTATGTCCGGCGAACACCCGAGGGAGACATATGGTCTTCCAAACCTTGACGGGGACGAAGCCAGATGGGCTGACCTCCTTAGAGGAGTGGGTGGATTCTTTTCGGGAATAACAAACCGTACGGGCATGATCTGCTCTTTCGGGATGAACAGGGCGGAGAACCCTGACAGCCTTTCCCTTTATGATAGGGTGAAAGATGAAGAACTTCCCGGGGACAGCGGCGGAAGCAAGGAGGCTTTCGGATACGGTTTTCTGGTCAGCTACAAGACTTATCTCAGCGTCTGTCCGCAGTTGGTTCAGGAGACCGGAATGCTTGAGCTGCCCGAAGTTTCAGCTGTTGAGGCTGAGAACGTGATTGTCTACAGGGGAGGCCTTGATATAAAACACTACTTCAATCAGGATCCTGATCGGGATGAAATCATGGCTTATTTTTCAGACTCACCCGGCCATCGTCGCGTTATCACTCACAGATTTCTCGGTCAGGCGGTTGGGGAAGACGCTGAGTGTCTGCAGACAGTCCTGAGAAAATTCTGGAATGCCGCTGATACTACGGAACAAAGCCTCGGCGATAATTGTGAAGAGAACAACGATTTTCCTGCGAGCAAACTCTCCGGCTGGTGATCCTTGCCGCGGGTCAGGACTGATATGGTAATGCCCAGTTCAGGTCCGCCCGTAATTGGAACGATGAACTACTGGCTTGTTAAATCAGAACCGTTTAAGTATTCATGGGAGGACTTTCTCCAGGACGGATGGACATACTGGGACGGAGTAAGAAACTATCAGGCTAGGAATAACCTGAAGAATATGAAAAAGGGTGATCAGGTTCTTTTCTACCACAGCAACAAGGGCCTTGAAGTGGTAGGCATATCCGAGGTCATAAGGGAATATTACCAGGATCCCACGACGGAAGACGGGAGATGGGTCGTGGTTGACCTGAAGCCCGTGGAAACGCTGGAGAATCCTGTATCTCTCAAACAGATAAAGAACGAAGAAAGACTTGAGGGCATCTCCCTTGTGAGGCAGAGCAGACTTTCGGTCATGCAGATTGAAAAGAAGCATTTTGATGTAATCGTCAAGCTTGGAAGAAAAAGCTCCTGATTTCCGCGAGAATTCGTAAAAACCGTCTCCTCCCGCATACAGTTCGCCGGAGAGATCCGTTTCGGTGGGACGCTGAACGGAAGTTCCATGCGGCTGGCGAACTTGATTTTTTCACATCGGTCTCTTGCGGTTATATTAATCTGGATAACTGATTTATATTTCAACATCCTATGAATACTCAACTTATCATCAACTCGCTTTTTAATGAAACGAGGATAGCGGTCTTGGAGAAAAGCAGACTGATTGAGCTTTTCATCGAAAGAAAATCCAACTCTTCAATGGTGGGCAACATTTACAAGGGGAAAGTTGAAAAAATAGTCCCCGGAGTGCAGGCGGCATTCGTTGGCATGGGAGACGGCAGGTCCGGGTTTCTCTCTGCCGAGGATGTGTATGAGGAATCGCTTAGCGAACTTTTTCTTGAAGAGGAAATGACAAAAAAGACATCCAGAAAAAACCACCAGCCGATACAGAATGTCCTGCGTCAGGGTCAGGAAGTCATGGTTCAGGTTACAAAGGAACCCACCGGAAACAAAGGTCCCAAGCTTACTTCTCACGTAGGCATACCGGGCAAGTATCTTGTTCTGCTTCCCGGGTCAGACTCGGTGAACCTGTCCCGCAAAATAACGGACAGAAAAAGCAGGAAGAGATTTTCCGAGATCATGCGGAATAAACCCGAAGACATGGGATTTATAGTAAGAACGGCGTGTGTGGAAGCGGAGGAGAAAAATATAAAGACCGAGATGAAAGCGCTTGTGAGGAAGTGGAGAAGGATAAAGAAAAAATATGAAGAATCGAAAAACCCAGGCGCGATATATGAAGAAGCCGATACATGTATTAGGGTCATCAGGGACCTGATGGGAAACGGCCTTAAGAAAATTGTCGTTGACTCCCCCAAAGCCCACGGTCGGATCACCAAGTACTTTTCTGACAAGATTAAGAAAGATGGTTTCAGAGTCGATATATACGATAAAGAAGAACCCATATTCGACAGATACGGAATCGAGAGCCAGATCGAAAAAATGTACAGAAAAAAGGTCTGGATGAAGTCGGGAGGGTACCTGATCATAGACGAGGCTGAAGGGCTCACTGTGATAGATGTTAACTCTGGCAAACTCGTAGGAGAGGAATTTCACAAGAAAACAATAATGAAAACGAACGAAGAAGCCGCAGTTGAAGCCGCAAGGCAGATAAGGCTTCGCAATCTGGTCGGAATTATAGTTATCGATTTCATAGACATGCAGTCTGTTAGATCCAGAAAGAAGGTGGAGTCTCTTTTCACAGATGAAATGAAAAAAGATAAAGCGAGGACCACGATCCAGGAAATATCGTCTTTCAGTGTAATCCAGCTTACCAGGCGCAGAGTCAGGGAAAGCATACTTTCCGACTTGACCGAACCCTGCGACATCTGTGAGGGAAGAGGGCGGATAAAGTCAATATACACCACCTGTTACGAGATACTGAGGGATATTGATCAATGGACAAGGCAGAGCGCTGAAGGACCTCTTGTTGTGCAGGCCAACAAGAAGGTCATAGCAAAACTCAGAGAAATAGAAGGAAGAGCCATAAGAAGAATCCAGCGGGAGAGGGGTGTAAAGATAAAATTCAAATCGACTGAAGATATTTTCGAGAGGTTCGCAATTTCTAGGGAAGGAAATTCCGGTTAGTTGAAAGGAGCATTCTAAGTTGAGTAAAAACGGATTTCTTTATCATGTGGCGATCGCCGTGAAAGATATCGAGAAGGCTGAAGATATCTACTCCAAACTACTCGGGCTTCGGGTTGTCCACAGAGAAGACGTGGTCAACTATGGGGTCAAGACATCGATGCTTTGCTCCGAATCGGAAGAGGGTACCGCGATTGAGCTTATCGAGCCTCTGGACGAGAATTCTCCGATTTCACAGTTCCTGGAGAAAAGAGGGGAGGGCGTTCACCACATCTGCTTTCTTGTGGACGATATAGAGTCCTCTCTTCGGGCCCTCGAAAAAGAAGGTGTCAGGCTTATCGATGAACATCCGAGGCCGGGATCTTACAACTGTAAAGTCGCTTTCATACATCCCAAATCAATGAACGGAGTACTGGTGGAACTTGCGGAGAAGATAAAGGACTGAAGAAAGGTTTTTTGGTCAGGTGTTGCTCTGCCCCTCTTCCTTATTATCTGAGTCGTCGTCTTTTAGGGATTTCCTGAACCCGCTTATCCCCTTGCCGAGAGAAGACCCAAGATCTCCGAGCCTGCTTGGACCGAAGATTATGAGCAGGATTGCCAGTATCAGGATTAATTCCCATATGCCGAAGTGTCCGAACATATGAGGGAAATGATACCCGAATACTGTTGCTTCTCAAATATTTTCAGATGATGCTGTGAATTTACCGATATTATGTCTGAGGGGATGGAGGAATTGAGGTTGACATTCTATATTCTGAATGCATGATTCCCACTGGGAAAGCACGCAATGAACCTTCCGTATGTAAAAAGATCGCTTGAGACCGTGTTCATAAAGACCGTTTCGCGGTTTATGGCCGTATTTCGCTTGTCGCCGCCTTCCGGGCGTGAATCAAAGGCGGCATTCGCGAAGGAAAGCCTTGCCGCGTACGGGCAGGACAGCCTAGTGTGGTAATATCATGCGGGTGATCACGGGAGCGAGCGGCCATATCGGCGGCGTGCTTGCGCGGGCCTTGGTGGGGCGGTACGACGCCTGCCCGGTTCGCGCGATATTCCGCAAGAGGCGGGGCACCGCCGCGGATCTTGACGTCGAGTGGGTCAACGGCGACATTCTAGACAAGAAATCACTGCTCACCGCTTTCACGGGCGCGGAAGTTGTCTTCCATCTGGCCGCCCTAGTCTCGATTGATCCCGGCAGAGGGGAAAAAGTCCATACAACGAATGTCTCAGGCACGCGTAATGTTGTCGAGGCCGCCCTTGAATGTGGCGTGAGGCGGCTCGTTTACTTTTCCTCGATTCACGCCTACAACCAGTACCCGCTTGACGAAGTTCTCGATGAGGGCCGCGATTCCGTCGACGGCCCGCGGCACGATGCCTATGCCCGGTCGAAAGCCGCCGGCGAGACGGAAGTTCGCCGTGGCATAGATCGCGGTCTGGACGCCGTAATTCTTAATCCGACCGGCGTAATCGGCCCTTTCGACGGCGGGCCTTCGCATATGGGACAGTTCTTCCTCGACCTGCACCGGAGGAGAATTCCCGCGCAGATCGCGGGCGGCTTTGATTGTGTCGATGTGCGCGATGTCGTAGATGCTGCAGTGGCCGCCGAGACGCAAGCGAGGTGCGGCGAAAACTACATCCTGTCAGGCGGTTGGTATTCCATGCGCGATTTGGCGCTACTGTCCCAACATGCGACCGGGGTGGCAGCGCCCCGTTTCGTGTTCCCCATGTTTCTGGCCCGGTTTTGGGCGCCTTTCCAGGTCATTTTGGACCGTAGTCGCGGGCGCCGGCCCCTCTATACGCCTGCTGCGCTACGCTTCGTGAGCGGTGGTAACCAGCAGGTATCCAGTGCCAAGGCGCAGGCGGAACTCGGGTTCAGGTCGCGTCCCTTGGGGGATTCGGTTAGGGACACCTATCGATGGTTTGACGAGCAGGGCATGCTCGGCGAGGATGGTTGAGATGGCAGAGGAACAACTTCACCGCGTGATGATATGGGCAGTTATTGCTGTGGCTCTTCCGACGTTCCTGTACCTGTTCCGTAAAACCGCGCCCTATGGTCGTCATTACGCAGGCGCGGGCTGGGGGCCGCACATTTCCAGCAGGCTCGGCTGGATCATCATGGAACTGCCGGCGGTCGTAGTCTTCCTCGCTGTCTATCTTAACGGGAAAGCCGCGTTCCACATCGTGCCGCTGCTCTTTGTGGTCATGTGGCAGGGGCATTATCTGAACCGGACGCTCATTTACCCGTTTCGGATCCGGGCGAGCGGACGAAAGACACCGTTGCTGGTCATCGGGTCGGGTTTTTTCTTCAATGTGATTAACGCCTACATCAATGCCCGGTTCATTTCGGAATTCGGCGGATATGCCGTTGAATGGCTCGTCGACCCTCGTTTCCTGATCGGCGTCGGGATTTTCCTGGGCGGGATTGCTCTCAACATCCACGCCGACAGTATCCTCATTCGTCTGCGCAGGCCGGGCGAGACCGGTTATGTGATTCCACAGGGTGGCGGGTTTCGCTTTGTCTCGTGCCCGAATTATCTGGGCGAAATCCTCGAATGGGTCGGCTGGGCACTCGCGACGTGGTCGTTGAGCGGCCTTGCTTTCCTGCTATTCACCTCAGCCAATCTCGTTCCCAGGGCGCACAGCAATCATCAATGGTATGTGGAAACCTTCAGAGATTACCCGCCGCACCGCAAGGCCCTGATACCGGGCATTTATTGATTTACAGGCGTATGTTTGGTACAAGTCCTAGTACAGCATCAGTTTTGTACTGGCGGGTATAATGACTTAAGCTTGATTCTTGCATCCTCCGTCGTAAAACGCCAATCCACTGCGCTTGCGTTTTCGTTGCGCCTCTTCTGCCAAGCGTTCACCTCCTGGCGCAGAATCTCCCGGTCCGCAATACGACGGTCAAGACACTGCCGTCGCAGAACTCCTATCTCTATCTCCGCCATGTTAAGCCAACTCCCATGCTTGGGAGTGTAATGAATCTCCAGCCTCTCTATAATCCTGCGCGCCTCCTCAGGACTGAACGCCTTGTATAAAGACGCCGGACTGTGAGTATTCAGATTGTCCATAACCAAAACAACTCGTTTCCCCGGATAATGCACATCCACAAGATCTCTTATCACCTCGGCCCAGTCCT
>JAJDUA010000026.1 GCA_022826905.1 Candidatus Dadabacteria bacterium | reverse complement strand
AGGGTCATCCGCCCTCACTTCGGTCAGTGCCTTGCACTGGTCGTAATATGTTCTGGATTTGCCAGTCTTTTTGTAGCAGTCAATACGTTCTTCAAGACAGGCGTTATAGAAAGTGGCACACATCTGATATACGCGGGAGAGGGAGTTGTGTCCTGCCTTCGAGAGTTTCGCTCGGCACTTGTAAGTCCTTGTCATTACTGCATACTATACTCAGTTTCGGTGTTTTGTCTAGTTATGTATATAAGTCCCTATTAAATCATACCGCGGAAGTCGCGTATTTTTTCCTTAGCCTGTTTCTTATTATTATCGCCGTTATGTTGAGGATAACCACTATCAGTATGAGCAGAAACGCTGTCATGAACACCATTGGCTTCGCGGCCTCGGCGTTTGGAGACTGGAAGCCGAGATCGTATATGTGAAACCCGAGGTGCATGAACTTTCTCTCAAGATGAAGAAAGGGGAAATGCCCGTCTATCGGAAGATCCGGAGCAAGCTTTACAACCCCCGTTATCATAAGCGGAGCGACCTCTCCCGTGGCACGGGCAATCGCGAGGATAAGACCCGTCAGTATGGCCGGAAGAGCGCTCGGGATAACAACCTTCCATGTAGTCTCAAACTTCGTGGCCCCAAGCGCCAATGAACCCTCCCTTATGTTTCTCGGAACCGACGCCAGTCCCTCCTCGGTCGCGACTATCACAACAGGGACTGTCAGAAGCGCGAGGGTAAGCGACGCCCAGAGTATGCCTCCCGTGCCGAAAGTCGGATTGGGAAGGGCCTCCTTGAAAAACACGGAGTCGATTATGCCTCCTATTCCGTAGAGAAAGAATCCCACTCCGAAAACTCCGAACACAATCGATGGAACACCCGCCAGGTTGTTAACGCATATCCTGACTATCCTCACCATGAGCCCCTGCTTCGCGTACTCCCGGAGGTAGAGCGCAGCTATGACCCCGAAAGGCATGACCACTATGCTCATTATAAGAACCATGAGCACCGTGCCGAAAATAGCGGGAAAGATTCCGCCCTCGGTGTTCGCCTCCCTGGGTTCATCGGCGATAAATCCCCAGAACCGCTCGACGTAAAAACCTGCTTTTTGCGCAAACCCCATGTCGTTCGGGCGAAAAGCCATGACGATCTTCCCAAGCGGCATCACCTTCTCATCCCCCCCGGCGGAGCTCATCACCACCTCGTTCCTGTTAAGCTCAGCGTAAAGCTGCTCAAGCTCAGCCTCGCTTATCTTGTAGCGGGCCTCGTATTTCTCTATTTTCAGACGATACTTGGCTTCCTTCGCGGGGTCATCCTCGCCGCGCATGGAAAGACCGCGGAGCTTCAGACGCTGCTTTTCAATTCCGTAGTTTATGTCCCCTATCTCGCCTTTTTCTATCTTGAGTATCTTTGCGTGTATCTTGTTTGCGTCGCGTACAAGATCCTTTAGCACCGAGAAAGCTTGGGGGTCTCCGCCTGGGATGATCTGTCCATTCTTCCTTATTTCCTTTAAAAATCCGTGGTAATTTCCCCACTCGTGCCGCTCAAGGATCACGGCGTCCCGAGGATAGTCAATCGAAGCTATGTCCGCCTCGTCTATCCACTTAAAATCAAGACCGTAGAGATCCCTGTTTCCTATCTTGAGCTTCACGCGAAACTCGGATTCGCTTTTTACCCCATGTGCTCCGCGCACCAATTCCCTGCCCTGAAGCTGCCCGAGGTAGCTCGAACCATCAGCAAGCGCGTAGCGCCCTATATCGGCCGGCCACATCGAACCCAGGCCCTTTGTGGCTATCAGGAACAGCAGCCCCCCTATCATCACCAGCGTGACCATGAGGGCAAGACCCGATATCCAAACATAAGCGTCTCCTGGTTTCCAGAGTTTAGGCATCGGACTGCGCGTACTTCCTCCTCAGTCTCTGGCGGAGAATTTCCGCTAGGGTGTTTAAGAAAAACGTAGCCAAAAACAGCAGGATCGCCGCAAGGAACAGCACCCTGTAGAGAGTTCCCCCGTGCGGGGCTTCGGGAAGCTCAACCGCTATGTTTGCCGAAAGCGCCCGGAAACCGTTAAAAAAGCTCCAGTCCATAACCGGGGTGTTGCCCGTGGCCATGAGTACGATCATCGTCTCCCCCACCGCCCTTCCGAAACCTATCATTACGGCCGAAAATATCCCGGCGCTCGCAGAGGGCAGAACTATCCTCACCGCAGTCTGCCACCTGTTGGCTCCGAGGGCCAGGGAGCCGGCGGACAGTATCCTCGGGACGCTTGAGAGCGCGTCTTCTGAGATGGTGAATATTATTGGAATCACCGTAAAGCCCATCGCAAATCCCACAACCAGCATGTTTCTCTGGTCGTAGCGAAGATCGAATATCCGGAAAAACCAGTCTTTGAAGTCCCCGGCGAAAATAAGGCTCTCAAGGGGAGCATTTAGCCAGAGGGAGAGCGCAACCGCCAGGCCTATCACGCCCACTATAGTGAAAAGCTCGACTCCCACACGGAACCTCCCGGAAAAAGAAAGCGGAAGACGGTGCCAGAGGAAAAGCGCAAGCAGCGTAAGACCGATCACCATAAACGGCATCACCAGGATTGCCACAAATATCTTCTCAAGCAGCGGCGCGAGCCAGAGACCCGCCAGGAACCCGAGCACAACGCTTGGAAGCGCGGCCATTATCTCTATCACGGGCTTCACCACGTTTCTTATCGTGGGATGTAGGAACTGCGAAACGCATATGGCCGCCAGAATCGCAAGCGGAATCGAAAGTATCATCGCGTATATGGCGCCTTTTAAGGTACCGTAGGCAAGCGGCGTCAAGCTGAACTTGGGCTCGAACTCGTCCGTTCCTCCCGTTGACTGCCATACGTACTCAGGCTTATCGTAGCCCTCGTACCATATCTTCCCGAAAAGGGAGCGGAAATTCGTCTCGGGGTGCGGGTTGTCAAGATAGTAGTTAGAAAGCACCATGTCCGAGTCCACGGCCACCACTCCGTTTGCCTTGGGGGAAAAGGAGAGCCCCATGTAAGGCCTTCCCTCACCCGGGAAGTCAAGCTGCTTCACCGCGGAAGTCGCCTGGTAAAGGGAGATGTTTCCTGAGACATCAGAAGCCAGAAAGCCCCTTCCCCTCTGCGACGCAGAGAACTTGTCGACCGCAGCGGGAAGCGGGGGCAGAACGTGTACTTTCCTAAGCTTGTTTTCCCCGCCACCTCCTGTGGTCTCAAACCAAATGCTCACGTTTCCCGCAGCGTCACCAACTATAAGCGAGCGGTGACCGAGAAGAAACCCTATCTCTGTAACTGCCACCTCGGGATTTGCGGTTGCCGCAAGCACCGATTTCAGTTCAGGAGAAGAGGGATAATAAAGCGACCAGTGATAAAGCTTTCCGTTCGCAGTAGAGACGTAGAGGTTCTCCGCTTCGGAATCGACCTGCACTCCCGTGACCTTGGCTCCTTCGAGCTGCGCGGTAAGATCGGCCGTGAAGACTTCGGTTTCGCTCTCACCCAGAAATCCCCCTTCCTCTTCGACTTCGACGTAGGTTATGAGACGTCCTGAAGCCGTGTAGGCCACGACCACGGGGTCCCCCGTCTCGGGCGAGGTTTGGTAGGCGAAGATTTCTATCGGTTCTTCCGTCACCTGGAGGGCTTCTCCCTCCGCCACTTTCGACACTATGGTCCTTTCGGTCCCTTCGCGGAACTCTACCCTGAAACTAACATCAAAAGGCTTTACGTTGCCTTCCCGGTCCGCAAGCGCGTAGGAAGTGTTGCTTTTGGCGTTGTAAAAGGACGTGTAGCCAACTGTTTTATGCGAAATAGTATGGGTTTTAAGAAGCTCCGGTTTTTCTTCGAGGGTGAAAAAGCGTACCGATCCCAGCGAGTCTATCGTGAAAAACTGCTCCCTGTACTCATCCACGCCTATATCGAAAATACGTACCTGCCCGACCGGCGTCTCGGGGCCGAGAGTATCCCCGATCTCTGAGACGCTTTCGAGCTTTTTCTCGGGAGCTTTCCAGAGAGGGACGGTTTCAATCCCTATGAAGAAAAGTATTCCTATTATGCAGAAGATGATTCCGACACCGCCGACAAACACAACATGCCTTGCCAGCTTGTCGTAGAACTTTCTTCTCCGTATCTGCTTTTGCTTCGAACTTTCAGTCTGCAGTTGATCGGGATTATCGTTTGACAATGGAAACTACCTTGAGAGTGAAATATCGCCTAGCAAGCTTGGGATTTCAAATGAAATTTCATCTGCGGTAAACAGCAGGCGCCCGCGAACCCCACCCCGGGATTCGCGAGCGCTCACTAGCCGTATGATCTGTCTCTTAGCTCGCGCCTACAAGAGCTCTAAGTTCAGAGACCTTGGCGGCGGGCAGCGGGAGATAGCCGTCTTTTATGACTATTTCCTGTCCCTGCTTGCTGAGAACGTATTTCAGGAACTCGAGGCGGAGCGGATCAAGCGCTTCGTTCGGCTTCTTGTTAATGTAGAGGAAAAGGTACCTTCCAAGCGGATACTTCTTACCGACAACGTTGTCGAGGCTTGGTCCGAAACAGCCCTTCTCCACGGTCTTGGCAAGCTCAATCGCCTTTACCCCGGAAGTTTTGTACCCGATACCGCTGTAGCCGATTCCCTGAAGGTCCTCGGTGATTCCCTGCACAACAGCGGAGGATCCTGGCTGCTCCTTAACGGTGTCCTTGTAGTCGCCCTTGCAGAGCGCCTTCTTTTTGAAGTAACCGTAGGTACCCGAAGCGGAGTTTCGCCCGTAGACGCTTATCGGCTTACCATTCCAGTCGCCGGCTAGTCCGGCAGCACCCCATGTACCGATATCGCCTCCGCCGCCGCATTTTCTGTTCTTCGAGAAAATGGCGTCAACCTGCTTTATCGAAAGACACCTGATCGGATTATCCTTGTTAACGTAAACCGCAAGCGCGTCAATTGACGTCGGAATCGCGGTCGGCTTGTAACCGGTTACCTTTTCGAAGGCGTCGACCTCTTTTGACTTCATCATTCTGGACATGGGTCCGAACTGCGAAGTCGCCTCTATGAGAGCCGGAGGGGCAGTGCTTGAACCCTTGCCCTCTATCTGGCATTTAACGTTGGGGTAGAACTTGGCGAATCCCTCACACCAGAACGTCATAAGGTTGTTCATGGTGTCGGAACCCACGCTGTTTATGTTTCCGGAAACACCAGTAACCTTCGTGTAGGAAGGTATGCCTGGGTCAACCTTGACCGTCTGAGCTCCGGCAACCTGGCCAAAGGCAAGCACGCAAACGATCGCAAAAAGCGCAAAACTCGACTTAACACTCAAATACTTCATTACGAGAATCCTCCTTAAGATAGTGGAAAACAAACCAAATCAGTTGAATTAATTTAAACCCCGAAAGGTTAAGCGGGTGTTAAGAAGCAATTAAAGAAAGGTAAACAAAAAAGACGTGGGAAGCGGAGGAAGGAAAAGGACCGCCAGGCCCTGCTAGCGTCCGCGTTTTTCAGCTATTACAATGCGGTTGTTGGGAGCTTTCTCACTTGCCTCGTAGTATTCCATGGCTTCGGGCATCCACCTGCGGAGGTTCTTTATCCTGGTTCTGTACCCGGGATGGGTAGAGAGAAACTCGGGCGGGGAACCTCCGCCCGCTGCCCCCATTCTCTCCCAGAAGGGAATGGCCTCGCGCGGATCATAGCCGGCCTTCGCCATGTATATAAGGCCTATCCTGTCGGCTTCTGCCTCCTGCTTTCTTGAAAACGGCAGGGCGACCGCGAGCGTTGTCCCCACTCCGTAGGCGGCAAGAACCCTGCTTATGGTTTCTTTGTCCTTTTTCTTCATGGCCGACGCGAGCGCCGCAGAGCCCATCTGGAGCAGAATTCCGAGAGTAAGCCTTTCCCCTCCGTGGCGCGCCGTCGCGTGGGCAACCTCGTGGGCCATCACTGTAGCGAGCCCCGCCTCGGTTTTGGCAACGGGCATCATCCCGGTGTAAACCCCGATCTTCCCCCCGGGAAGCGCAAAGGCGTTCACCAGCTTGTCGTTATCGAAAACGGTGTACCGCCACCTGAGGTTGGGGGTGTGGGAAACCGCGGCTATGCGCTGTCCGACCCTCCTCACGACCCCGTTGTAGTGCGCATCACGCGAGACCTTCTCGGTCTCAAGCAGGTTCACGTACGCACTTGCGCCGAGTTGCATTTCAAAGGCTTGGGGGAGCAGTATAAACTGCGTCCTGTTGGTAATCGGGGCCCTGGCGCACGCAACGAGGAGGAGCAGAAAAAGCAGAACTCCAGTCGGAAAAAGACTTTTCCTTTTAAATATCGGCCTCAATTTCCGTTAATTCTCAGGGCCCGCAAGCCTGCGGGCCCTGAAGTCAAGTAAAAAGCCTAACTTTCTATGCTAATGGAATCAGGAAAGATCCGCTTCCCTCATTCTCTTCATTCCTTCGTCTATATCGTCGTCAGAACACGCGTAGGTAACCCTCACGTAACCCTCTCCCTGGCTACCGAATGCTGTGCCGGCCACTACGGCGACTGCCGCGCGCTCAACCAGCCTGTCGGTGAACTCCTGGGAGGTAAGTCCCGTTCCCGAGATGTCGGCGAAGGCATAGAATGCTCCGTCGGGGGTATCGCAGGTTATGCCCGGAACGCTGTTTAGCCCGGCAACCATGCGGTCCCTTTTCTGCTCAAGCAGAACCAGCTTGTTCTCGACCCAGTCCTGCGGTCCCGTGAGCGCGGCGTGCGCCGCTTTCTGTATGAACGCCGCCACGTTTGTGATCGAGTCCTGAAGGAATATCGAAAGCTGCTCGACAACCGGTCTCGGGGCCACGGTCCAACCTATTCTCCAGCCCGTCATCGCCCATGTTTTTGAGAACGTGTCTATGCAGATCACCCTGTCGCGTATGCTCTCTATCGATGAAATCGAGAGATGCGGCTTCCCGAAGGTTACCTGAGAGAATATCTCGTCAGATATGATCATCACCTGGGGATGGCGCTCTAGCATATCGGCTATCTCCTGGGGGTTCTCCACCAAGTGGCCGTTCGGCCTCTGGGGAGTGTTTATGATCACGAGCTTCGTTTTCGGGGTGATGAGTTCTTCCAGCTTCTCGACGTTGAACTGCCAGTCGGGCTTTGTAAGCGGGGTGTGCTTTATCACCGCGTTTGCGTACTTGGCCCATACCTCATCGGGGGGATATCCCGGGTTCGGGAATATCACCTCGTCCCCGTCCTCAAGAAAGGTAAGAAGGTTCATCGTAAGGGAGTGCTTCGCTCCCGCCGTCACTATGACCTCATCGGGTTCGGTGGGTCTTCCCCGCTCAAGCATCTTCTCCGCTATGGCCTCCCGAAGCTCGGGAAGTCCCGGCCCTGGGTCGTACCTTACGTAACCGTCTCTAAGCGCCTTCTCCGTAGCGTCAAGAACATGCTCCGGCGTATCGAAATCGGGTCCCTGATAATCACCCTTTTCGAAGTGAATGATCCTTTTCCCCGTTTTCCTCTCAAGTTCCCTCGCGACCCTCATGCTCGCCCACTGCTTGGGTGGAACAAAGTGCGAGGTGCGCGAACTGTATCCATATGATGACATAACTCCTCTCCTCCTTAAGTTTTTTTCAAAAAGCTAAGAGTCCTCGTTTACCAGCAGTCCGGAAGCAAGCTGCGAGAAAACCGCGTCGGCCACCTCTCCTGCGTCCATCGAGAAATCGTGGTGAACCATTACCGCGCCCACGGCCCCGTAGAGCATGAGGGCGCGAAGCCTCGGGTTCTGTTTCACGAAGCTTCCTTCGTCTATGCCTTTTTCTATTATTTTTTCGTAGAGTCTCACCCGCCGCGTTCTCCACTTCTCGGTAAGCTCAAAGTGTTCCTTAAGAAGATGTGTCTCGTCGCGGCTCAGTATGCGGAGAACCTTCAGGTTCCGTCTGTAGAAAGTGAATATGGCAGCGAGCAGCTTGCGGAGCTTAAGGGGGGCCGGATCAGAATTCTCTACTTCCTCATGCAGAAGCGCCTCTATGGCTTCGAAACTTTCCTTAAGGATTTCGAGGTAGAGATTCTCCTTGGAGGAGAAGTAATTGTAGATAGTCCCCTTGGATACGCCCATCTCCTCGGCTATCTCTTCCATGGTGACCTCATGGTAGCCCTTCTCCGAGAAAAGATCGGTCGCGGCCCTCAGTATCTCGTCGTGGCGCCTGAACTTGCGGGATCTCTGTGTGCTCTGCGCACCCCTCTCGGGAACGCTGTTAGTCTGAACCATATTCCTCACCCACTGACTGACTCGTCAGTCAGATTAACAAGTACTTAAAAAATTGTCAAGGAGAAATTTAGGCTTGTTGAAATCAGGGGGCGACAGTCCCGCGGCAGATGAAATTCCCCAAGAAGACCAGAATCTTTAAATCCGCGAAAATCCCCTTGCCATATTGTTTTCAGATGGAAAGGACAATACTGACTGTTTTCGCACTCGGGGTGATTCTCGCGGCGGGGATTTTCCTCTCGGAGAACGTCTCGGTTGCGGGCAAGGTGCGCCAGGTGCGCATAATCTGCCTTGACGTGGAGCCCGAGCACCTGCGTTTAGTCCTCTCGGCAGAAGGCAGGGTCAGGGCAAGAGTGCAGGCTATTCCCTAGCGTGTTTTTTCGCGTCCGGGAATGTTGGGGAAGATTCCGAAAAAGAGTTTTTCTGGTATATTTTTTGAGAGGAGAAGAATCATATGAGCGTGTGGGGAAAAATAATCGGCGGTGCTGCGGGCTTTGCTCTCGGCGGCCCTATCGGGGCATTGCTCGGCGCTATGGCAGGCCACGCGTTTGTGGATACCGGGGAGCGACCAACCGACACGCGCTCGAGAAAACAAGTCGCCTTCACGGCCGGAGTCATAGTGCTGGCGGCCAAGATGGCTAAAGCCGACGGGGTAGTGAGGGAAGAGGAGATCCAGGCTTTCCGAAAGGTGTTCCATCCGATTCTCAGAAGCGAGGTAAAAGAAGCTGAGGTCGCCCGCGTCTTCAATATCGCTAAGAAAGACTCGGAAGGCTTTGAGCCCTACGCACAGCAGCTTGCCGAGATGTTCAGGGGCAACCCCGCGGTTCTTGAAGAGCTTTTAAACTGCCTGTTCCTCATCGCCAAGGCCGATAACGTCTACCACCCCAAGGAAAATGAGTATCTCGAAAGCGTGGCCGAGATATTCGGACTGAGCGAAGCGGCATTCAGGCGGACCCGCGCCGCACATGGCGTCGACAAGCCGGACCCGTACGAAATCTTGGGAGTGGACAGGAACATCTCCGACCAGAAACTCAAAAGCAAGTACCGCGAACTTGTCCGCGCGCATCATCCCGACACCCTGATCGCCCAAGGAGTTCCCCAGGAGTTTGTTGATACGGCAAACGAGAAACTCGCGGTCATAAACGATGCCTACGACCGGATCGAGAAGGAGCGAAAGGCAGTCTGATCCCTCTACGCGGGCGATCCCCTGTGACACTCTGAAAGGAGCATTATTCAATTGAGCGAACCGATTGCCCTATGCTTCAGCGGCGGCAAGGACAGCGCCATGGCGCTCCACGAAATCCGAAGGCGCGGGGAATACCGCGTGGCGGAGCTTGTGACGACGGTGACTGATGCCTACGACCGGGTTAGCATGCACGGAGTACGTCGCGCACTGCTTCGCAGACAGGCAGAGTCCCTAGGTCTGCCGGCAACCGAAGTCGTGGTGCCGCCGGAATCGTCAAACGCCGTCTACGAACGGGAAATGGGGAAGGCATTCTCCAATATCCGAGACAAGGGCATTAGCCAGATTGCCTTTGGCGATATATTCCTGGAAGACCTTAGGGATTACAGGGACCGGCAGCTCGCGGCCTCGGGATTAACCTGCCTCTTCCCCCTATGGAAAAAACCGACTCGGTCGTTAGCCCGGACCTTTATAGACGAAGGGTTTCGTGCGGTAACGGTATGCGTTTACTCCAAGGTGCTAGATGAGTCTTTTGCCGGACGCCTTTTCGACGCAGCGTTTCTTAACGATCTTCCAAGCAGTGTCGACCCCTGCGGAGAGAACGGAGAATTTCACACGTTTGTTTTCGACGGGCCGATATTCTCCCGGCCGATTGAGTTCGCGCACGGTGAAACAGTGGAAAGAGACGGTTTCTTTTTCCACGATCTATTGCCGGACACTACCCAGAAAACCATATAAACCCATCCGCGGTCCGCAGTGTTAGCAACGCGAACCGCAGATGAAGTACTGTTTCTACGCTATTTGCCGGCGCACTGACCGGAATCTTTTTTGTGTTTTCCCTTCTTAGCGGTCCAGTAGTTCTTTACTTCTTCCTTTGTAAGACTGCCGTTGCCGTCAGCGTCCATCTTTGCGAATTTTTTCTCCGCACTGGACATAAACTCAGCCTTTGAGATGACGCCGTCAGAGTTTGTGTCTTTTTTCTCAAACATTTTATCCATTTTAGCGGACTTCCTGGGGCAATCTGCTTTCTTACCGCAATCTCCGCAATGGGCCGAGGCAAATGTCGCTCCGCCGAGAAACAGAACCGCCAATACGGAAAACATCAATACTTTTCTCATTACACACCTCCACGTGGTTTATGAGTTTAGAACTAGTTTACAAGTTTATACGAACAGAAGAAAAAGAGTATTCGCTGGATTCCCGCACGGTTCGTTCCGAGCCGAATATGCCTTCGCGCAAGATCGTTTAATTCAAGCAGCAAGTTTCTCTTTTCTCTGAATGTGTTCATTGTTAACCTCGGAGTAATCCTTTATGCTACCGAACATGCTTAACTTTCCATAGCAACTGGGGATGTAGTTTGATGCGCGCTACCAGATCCTCATCCCCGGTCAGAAGTTCGGGAATAATTTCACCACGTTCAAGCACTCCCTCCAAGAAATCACGTTCAGTTGCTCAAATGGCAATACCAATGACAACCGATCCCGACATTCAGTGACCAAGCGTTCCATCCAATCATTCATCTCGCCGGATACGGGAACAGAGTCTCTGCGCAAAATGGGTACAAGCTACCGTCTAAGCTCTCTCTGGTCGCAGCGTATATCGTCAGGTGATATTGTTCTCCAATCCTTACGACTGCACGCACCGTACACAACAAAACCCAATCGTACTTTTTCACGCTCAAGATCATTGCGACTGAGCAATGCGTGCGAGTCGAAAAGATCGCGACTCACCTGTCTGGAAAACAACGCACTAAGCTTGCCCGCTGCGAGTTCGTGAATATCGAGGGTCAGTATGTTGCGCGCTTGGAACGAACCCACGGGACGGGAATCCTGTATCTCTACCGGCCACAACGGAACCCGTAGCGTGAAGACCACATCGATTTCAAGATTTGCACTGCGGCCAAAAGCATTTGTGTAGCCCAGTCGCCACTTGCCACCAGCGTGTTTTTGCGGCACACGCAACAGCCTAAATCCTTTGCGGCCGCAGATCGCCGTGATTGCCCGCTCAATCTTCTCCCGTTCAGCAAGCATCACGTCGCGGTCCGCGGACCCTATATAGTTCAGGTCGATATCAACGGATAACCGCGGCAAGTCAAATACAAACAGATTCAGCGCAGTGCCACCTTTCAAGGCAACGCGATCCCTGAGGAAGGGATGATCTCGAAAAGCATCCAACAACCCGATCAGACGGATAACCTTATCCAGGGTTTCCGGCGGAAACCCGGTTGCCGCCGCCTCAGCTTGAAGATCCTGGAGCGAAAGACTCATGCGCTCTCATCCCAATCGCGTTCAATGACGGCCGGCGGCACTACCAACTGCCAGGAGGAAACCAGTCTGCCGGACCTTCTGCGACCGCGGTCCAGGTAACAAGGCTGCTTGGGTACATGTTTTCGCAAAACTCTGAGTCGCGCTTCATCCACCATCAGTGCTTCATGGTGCTGTTCGAGAAAAAACCCCACCTTCGCCACCGCCGTCGCGCTACGCAACATCAGGGCATAATCGATGACCCGGTCCAAGTTAAAGTATTCGACCGACTCCAGGGATCGCCACACTTCCTCCCATCCGCCGCTCAGGTCGGGACGCACGAGCACGTCGACCATCGTGCGTTCGAGATTGGTGACCCGGACTTGCCCTCCGGCATGGTTATGGCTCTCCACCCCGAACAGTTCAGCCTGATCAGCCTGCAATGCCTTCGGAAACGCCACAGGGACGAACTCCTGTCCCCGGAACTTGAAAGGACGCCGGGAGTGCCGAGAAAGATAAGGAAACCGGCTATGTACCGAATAGGCCTTGCCATGAAACTGCAAAGCGCTGTGGTAGGCCAGCACGGCATCATCCGTCATATGCGCTCCCAGCAGATACGGGTCGATCTGATGGCCTTCCGGGCTGACTCCCTCCGGCACGACTGAATACAGGCCGCGACGGATCCGGAGCAGGTGACCGGCACTAACATGGTAGGCCAGCAACGCCTCCCGGGTCTTCGCGCTGCGGGAACCACCGGCTTCCAGAAATGCCGCAAACATCTCATGCCGGAACACCGGGTATTTGCGAAAAAAATCCTGTACCTTCATTGGACGCAACCTCTTAATTGACGATTTTTGCGTGAACACCTAATCAATTTAGGGGTATACACAATATTTGTCAAGAGTTCGGCAGGTGTCGTCTTTGACTATTCGCAGAGTCTCGGCACAAAACATCAATATTTTTCTCATTACGCACCTCCGTGTAGATTATAGGTATAGAAATTGGGTTACACTAATTTAGGATATGAACCACAAACGAAAAAGACCAAGGAACCGTCGCGCAGGATGCAAACTCTGTAAATTCTGGAAAGTGAACGGATACAGAACCGAGCGGACCGAGGGAGAAAGTTTCTCGGACCACAGGCGAAGAAGGTACGCGGACAGAGAAGTTCAGACCTATATTTAAAAGTCCGAATAAATAATAATAAGCAGCGAGGCAGTCATTTCCCCTTTGTCTTCCGCGCCACCCAAATCAGGGCACCCTTAGTGTCCGACCAGTTTTTTCCGTTAAGGATAGCGTAAAAGATGCCCTCTTCCGGGGAACCCAGGCTGTATTGCGGGGGCGTGGAAGCGGGAACAGGCGTGGCCCCGGTAAGCAGCTTCGGAACGAAGGGGTTGACTTCAATCGCCTGGTCAAGAATCAAGGCCGCCCCCGCGGAATCTCCCTCCCGCCTGAACGTCAGAAGCGCCATGTTCCAGTTCCATTCGGCGAAAATCGGTTCCCTGTAGGTTTCAAGCAGGTCTTCAACTCCAGGGAGGTCGTCAAGGGCAAACAGCCTAGAGGCGAGGTACGACCGCATGCCCTGGTTGTCGTCGGGGTTCAGGCGAAGCATTTCCCTTATGAGAGCAATCGATTCCTCCCGCTCCCCCATATCCCACATCAAATCGGAAAGACCCGCCACGGCCCGCATGTAGGGGCGTGTCGGCAAGACTTTCCAGAAATCCCCGGCGTAATCGGCAAACGCGTCGGGGCCGAGTTCAAGCATGACGGCCTCTTTTCCCGCGGCGGCGGCGTGCTCGTATAACTCGCGCGCTTCGACTATATCGCTGGTTTCATACGCCACATCGACCCAGGCATCTGCACACAGATCCGAAACAGCCAGAGCCTTCTTCGCCATGGCGATTCTCTCGCGCATGTCTCCGGATTCCCAGGCATCGTACATGATATCCTGCGCCTGGTTCAGCAGAGCTAATCTGTCAGCGTCGGGCGCGGCGCCCTTGCGCGCGGGAGAAGCGGTGCCCAGGGTCCGCGCCATCTCGGCTTCCAGCAGGCGTAAATCCGGCAGGAGGGGAACAGTGCCCGCACCGGACCCCGAAGACTTCCCTGACACGGTCGCGGTCCCGGCCGGCTTTGCGGACATCCGTTTTTTTCGAAGCCTTATTCTTTTCCCTGTTCTTGCGATTTCTTCCCTTCGCCATGCGATACATTTTCCGGCAATGCGGTAAAGCAGTTACCCTGGAAAAATTCGTTTTTCGAGAGATGTTTTCACGCGGGCCACGCGCCGGAAAATCCCACATCGCCGACGACCACCCGGCCAGCATGTTCTCTCGCAGCTTGCAGTATGAATAAGCTATACCGGCCTGCCCGGCACAATTCAAGAGAAGCCTGAAGGGATTGCTGTGTCCGCCGGTTGGTAATTCTGTGGGAATCGGCGCTGAGTTACGTCTGAATCAGCTAATCCGGCCGTCGGATTGCCGCAACAGGGGCTGATGCCGTGGCGGCACAATCCTCGTTGCGGAAACACAAGCCCAAAAATCGCTACAGCGCAAACGCCTCCGTTCGCGGAGAACTTAACAAATCGGAAAATAACGGCTAAAATAAGGCTCAATTTGAAAATCAAGAGGTGATTATGTCCGTAGTGCTGCCGACAAACAAGGTGCAGAGTTTCCGGATACCGGCGCATCGCTTCGCGCAGGGTCACAGAACCGTCTTTGCTTTCGCCCTTGATCTAAGGCAGCTTGACAGCATGCTGCCCCAAAGAATCGACGAGGACGTGGTGCGGGAAGCCAACCGCAGGCTTACGCCCTCGCACGCGAAAAAAATAGAAAGCTATCTCAGAAATCATGACGACTGGGTGCTTGGAGCCCTGCTGCTCGGAATTGATTCCGACGCTGTAAAGTTCAACCCGTTTAAGGATGAGGAGGGCAATCAGAACCCGGTGTTCGGGGAGCTTGAGATCCCTTATGACCGCCTGAACAATCTCAGGCTCTTTGACGGACAGCACCGGCGAAGAGCAGTTCAGGACCTGCTCGCGGGACTTGTTAACGACGAAAAAAGGCTGTTGCGCTCCATTGAGAAAGAAACCGCGGGCGACCACGACCAGGACGCCGTGGCGGTTTTAAGGAAGCAGCTTGTCGAGACAAGAGAAAAACGCCAATCGCTTGAGAGTCAGTCCCTTCCCATAGTGCTTTACAACGAAGGCGACATAAAGGCGCTTCGGCGCATGTTCGCCGACGCGGCCAAGACAAAACCCATCGAAGCGGTAACCAGAGCGCGCTTTGACGACCGCGACCCGTTTAACCACGCCGCGTATGAAGTAAGGGAGCAGAGCGAACTTTTCAGGGACGGCCGCGTCGAGATGGAGCGCAACACCGTGGCGCGCACAAGCCCCCGTCTGCTCGCCTTCAATCAGCTCGCCACGACGCTTAAGACCCTCATGTTCGGCTATTACGGAAGAGTGAGCAGGGTAAGAAGCGAGGAGCTTCGGGCCGACCACGAACCCATAGTAAAGCTCGGAATTGAGTGGGGGGATGATTTTCTGCCGACATCCTGCGAAACATACGAAAAACTCCTTGATCCCGAGACCGATGACACACTTGAGATCCCGGAAATGAGGCGGGAGACTTTCGCTCTTAACGCGACGGTGCTCCGGGTCCTCGGGGCCTGCTTTCACGGCTGGCGCGAGGAAGTGGGCGAGAACACGAAACCGCTTGCGGAATTTCTCCGAGCGCATTCTTTCAAAAACACCGTCCGCGACTCCCTGCTTGTCCGGGCGGGCCTCGTGAGGCGCGGGGACACTTCCCCGGTGGGAAGAAGACAGGAGGTGCAGAAAGCCATACGCTACATACTCCGAAACGCCAAGAGACACAGGAACAGAAGGGTGAGGAATGGGGGCTAAATCCGGCGGGCGGGACGCGGTCTCTTTTGATTACGAAATCGGTCCCCAGGCGGCTCAGGACCGCGCGAAGCAGTTCATGGGCGCCAGAATAACAAGGGGAATTGTCGAGCTTCTCACAAACAGCGACGCCGCCTATGCCAGACTCGGCGACGGCAGGCAGAGAAAACACCGCCCCATAAATATCACGGTAAACCACCCGGACAGGTACTTCGAGATAAAAGACCGGGCCGGAGGAATGTCCCCCGGCACCGTCCGGGAAAAGTTCACAAAGGGCGGCGCTACGAGCACGGCGGGGCACAGGGGGTACTTCGGCCTCGGGGCAAAAGATTGCGCGGTGTTCGGTTCCCTGGAGCTGGGCACCGTGGACGGGGAAGGAAGATTCTCCACCGTGGAGATACCGGGCGATTTCAGAGACTGCAATCTCAAGCACAAAGACGCCAGCGGCTGGGACTACGAAAAAATTCACGGGGAAAAACTGCGCCTCTCCGGCACGGCAGTCAGGATTAACGTGGACAGCACCGAGCGGGGCGGCGCCAGAATACCGCGCCTGGAAACACTGGAACGGGACCTGCGGACGCATTACGCCCTGCGCTCCCTGCTCGGGCGCAACAGGGTCCGCCTCACTGTCATAACGGGCAGAAAGAGCGCCGAGACAACTCTCGCGTACCCGGGGTTCCCGTGGGATAACAACCATAAGGCAAAAGAGATAGAGAACGGCACGGAACTCAGAATCCCCGGCTATCCCGAGAGCCGCCCCAGGCTTGTTCTTTACAAATTCCCCGAACCCATTGACGGAGATCCGAAAGACGAGACATTCGAGGGATTCGTACTCATAGGAAGCGGCGATATCGCTGACTACGGATTCACTCTCGCCGGTCTTGAGAACCAGACTCACGCCAGAAGACTCGCGGGACGTCTTGACGATATGTACATACAGAGGCTTCTTGACGAGTACAGGGCCGAAGGGGCGTCGAAGACAAATCCCTCGCCGGTGATAAGCCAGGACCGAAAGCACAGAAACGGCGGACTTGAAGATTCCCATCCCTACGCAAAAGCGCTCATGAATGCCCTTCGACCGATCCTGCAGAAAGCGCTTGAGGAGATGCAGGCGGAGAGCAAGGAGACCTCGCGCGCGGGAATCTCAGAAGAGCTCGAAGAGGTAAACAGAAACGCCGGCAGGTTCCTGAGCGACATGTTTGACGCCGGGGGCCAGGGACCGGAACCGAAGCCCCTTCGGAGAGGTTTTTACTTTCTTCCCTCGACAAGAGATCTCAGGAGAAACGACCCGGGGTGGATATCGATATCCATCTACTCCATAGGAGAAGGGACAGATGAGGGCGAGGAAGTGAGACTCAGTCTTGGAGAGAGCGGAATATGCGAGCTTGAATCAGACGCGGTCAGTCTCGCCGAGATGAAAAACCGCCAGGACGGACTCAGGGCGTCCGTCAGGCTCAGGGCGGGACCACGGCTTGGAGCGACCACGCTTTCCGCCTCCGCAGACGGAAATTCCGCGGAAGCGACAGTGCGGGTGGTCGACAACCCGAAGCCCGAGATCCGGTTCATGTTCGAACGGGAAAAGTACTCGGTAAAACCCGGCAGGCGGCGCAAAGTCGGGGTGTTTGTTCCTGAAAGCCTGATAGAGGAAGAAGGGGCAAATGACGTTAATATCCGCATCGGCGATTCCCGGGGCGGGATCGTTCTTCGCGGTCTCCCCAAGCAAAACGTCCTTGGGTGTCCTTTTGACGGCGAACGGATCGCCTACGTTGCCGCTTTTGAATTTGAAGGGCGCAGAATAGGAGCGAGAGCGGAACTTACGGCGACGTTTCGGGACCTGCGGGCCGAAGCGGTTATAACCGTCGGGGGAGGAAGCGTTGAAATCTACTTTGACGACTTAACAAACCCGGCTCCCGACCAGAGGTCCAAGGTGTACGAAGTAGCGTCTCCCTGCGGCGTGGAGGAACATCTTAACGAAACCTGTCTTCACGTCTTCACGCGCCATCCGCGGATGGAGCCGTATCTCGGAGAGCCGACCGAAACAGAAGACAGCAATATTTTCTGGAACCTCAATGACTCGCCCGGTTTTCGGGCGATGTGCGCGGACTGCATAGCGGAAGCCGCGGCCGAGTTCAAGATCATGGGTTCCGTGACAACCCGTGATGAAATCCCCCCGCAAGATCTGTTTGATTCTTTCTGGAAAGAGAAAAAGTCCGTGCTTGCGAAAATGCAGGAGATATATATTGACGGAGCGAAATGGGAGCAGCAGAAGAAACTGACTGACGGCGAAGACAAATGAAATTTCGGCTAAGCATTTTTCATCACACCATGAAGATTTTTAACAATGTCCGGTTGCAAGCTTGGTGTATGTCTGATTGCAAGTTTAAGCGGAGATTAGAAGTGGGCCCACTTCTCCATTTCTTCACTTCAAAACCGTAGACAATATGGTCCACGTAGCTAGAATGCCTGCCGTTTCAGCATTTCGAGGTGAATCCTTCATTCTTGGCCCGAACCAAACTCTCTCCGATCCGTTCCCCATCGTTAATCTTCGACCAGAAATCATTTTCTCTCCCGCTCAAGCGACTGTTGAAGTCGCCCATAACAACAAAAGGCATATCGTCGGCTGTTTTCTCCTCGATCCATGTTTTAAGGATAGAAACCTGCGATGCAAGTTTCTTGCAGACCTCAGCATCTCGGATAAAGGGATGTTCCAGACATAAAGCCTTAAAATGGACAGAGAGAATACGCACCTGGTACAATTCAAGAAAAACCTGAAGGACCAGGGAATATTTTTTATTTTGTCTTCACGGTTTCCAAGGGTATCAGAGTACTAAGAGGGCGCAGACGTGGTGATGGAAACTCATTCGGCACCCATCCCAATCCCGTCAATTATCCTCTCCACCCTCTTCTCCCATGTGTATTCTGCCGCGTCCGAGCGGGCACACTCCGAAACCCGTGCGCAAAGCTCTGAATCAGCAAGCACGAGGCCAAGCACCCGAATAAACTCCCCACCGTCATCAGGAGGAGTAACAACCGAGTTCTCCCCCGGCCGCAGTATCTCAAGAACCGACGGAACCCCGGTCGCAACAATGGGTTTTCCAGCGGCCATATACTCGAAAAGCTTAAGCGGAGAAGTAAACCTCCCGGCCTCCGTCCCGTCCCTTATAGTTACCTTGGACGAATAGGGCATGACCAAAACATCTGAGGCAAGGAGGTAAGAGGGTACTTCCCGTTGTCGCACAAACCCCTTTATTCTGAAATTTGCCGATCCTTCCTGCCTCGCCATCTCGCGCCAAAGCGCGTTGTCCCGTTCCCTCCCTCCGACAATGAGAAACTCTACCTCGGGCATCTGGGTCGCGGCACGCGCCAGTATCTCAAGCCCCCTTCCCCTGTAAGTGTTGCCGCAGTAGCACACTATTTTTCTCTCGAGTGGAAGACCGAGGCGCTTCCGGAGCGAGGGGATGTCGTGTTCTCCCTCAAACGCCTCCCGTTCGAAGCCGTTCGGCGCCACTATGGGATTTTGCCCCGTCATCCCGAGGCAGAAGTATATGTCGTGCAGTCCCCGCGAGTTAAAGGACATCCCGAGCAGGTTCTTTGAACGGGAGAAAGAACTTATTATTGTTTCAGCCGCCCAGTTAACCGGAGGGTGGTGAGCGTCGTAGACCGTCGGAACCTCGAAAACCTTGGTCGCAAACCAGGCAAAGACAAGGTCTCTGGTGAGCACGAGATCAAAATTTTCTTTTTTTCCGCAAGCATAAAGAGAGCTTAAAAAACCATGTAGCGGCCGCCTGACCAGACCGCCTGAAAGCGCAATCGGGGTTACGCGGAAAGGAGTCCTGATGCCGTAATACGAAAAAAGCCTTTCCTTGTTAACCCGCCCCGGCAGGACGCACTCAACCTCGATTCCAAGGTTGGCCATCGCCTGGCACATCTTCAGCATGTGAACGGCGCTTGCCCCTTCTGTAAAAAGCGGGTGGCTTCCTACGTAAAGCGCTCTTAGTCCTTCGTATTTTTTCATCTGCGGTGGATAACTCCCAGAGCCTAGACATTAGTAACAGACGAAGGGATCATTCCTTAATGTAACGTTACGTTTTCAAGCTTGGCACTTCCACAACGAGATACCTGACTTTTTCGAACTTCCCTTTCTCTAAAACCGAGTAATCCCTCCAGCTGGCTTTGTACGACCCCCTAAGCTTTATCGGCTTCTCCATCCCCTTTATCCCCCCTTCGGCCGCTTTCTTCGCCCATTTCGTCTCGCCCCTGATAATCCTCTCTTCATGGATGCGGAAATCCGCGTCGTTTGTGTTTTCCCATCCTTCTTTAGGCACCTCCCAGTAGGATGGATCATTAGTAAGCAACACTGCAAAACCGGTACTAGCGTATCCTTGGTCATAAACCAACTGTTCAAGCCTGCTTATATCCTTTATAAAACTGTATCTCCCAGCATCTTGAGCCCCTTGGGTTCGGAGCGCAAAAACCTCATCCCCCAGCTGCGCTTTAAGTTTCTGTGTACGGTATTTGAGTTCTATCGCTGTCTCAGAATTCTGAAGCCATAAATCCAGATACATATTCTTGCTATGGGGCGGCTTGAACTCTAGGCGAACCCGGGAGTCAGACAGAGTCTCGTGAATGTGCCACCCGAAAGCTAACTGAAAATCCGCTTCCGAGTGGAAAACCGGGCGGTGTTCGGAAAGTATTTCGAGGAGATCAAGAAATTCTGGGAGAGTCATATCCTTGTCTGGAAGAAAACACTGCCTTCGAGAGTTCCGATACGCGCCTGATAAATTACTGATACAAGCCGGGCAAGTAATATGGAAGCGACTAACTTAATTGCCTTGGGAATGTGGAACTTGAAAGTGACGGAAAGTACTTTAACTTGAACCGGCGAAAACCGAAAAACGCCGATTGGTGACACCGCTACAGATATGAAACTCTTTCTTTTCATAACACTAGAACATAACTGATTCCGCCGGAAAAAGAGCTTGGCAATCGGTTAAAATTGACTGCATGAATCCGCTGCTTTCAGTCAACATCTCTTACAGGGCCATAAAAAGCAACAAGGTAAGATCGTTTCTCACTACCTTGGGAATAATCATAGGTGTCGCGGCCGTGATCTCGCTTGTCTCCATAACCGGCGGAGCTAAAAATATGATAGAGGGTCAGCTTGCATCCCTGGGGTCTAACTCTCTTATCGTAAGAAGCGGTAAAATCACAAAGAGCGGAAAACCGCTTCTTACTAGCAATCTAAAACCGCTTACCAACAATGATGTTGAAGCAATAGGAAAACTTGAGGTAGTAAAATACGTCTCGGCGATAGCCAACACAACCGCTAACATTGTCTCGGGAAACAGAAACGTTTTCACGGCAGTAATAGGAACTGGAGAGGATTTTATATTCATAAACGATTGGTTCCCAGACAAGGGGACATTCTTTAACGAGCTTGACGTAAGGCAAGCATCTCTTGTGTGCGTGCTTGGAAAAACCGTCAAGGAAAATTTGTTCGGGAGCCAAAACCCTATAGGGAAAAACCTAAGGATCGGCAAGTACACTTACAACGTTATCGGAGTGATGTCCTCGATCGGACCTACGCCAAGCGGAAGAGATCAGGACGACATAGTATTACTTCCCTACACTTCCATCCAGAAAAGACTTCTTGGCACAAAATCGCTTAACAGAATCACTATTTTCGTAGATCCCGCCTATGATCTAGGATATGCTCAGGCGGAAGTGGAAAAAGTTCTGCGCAGACAGCACGGGATCAAGAATGAAATGGAAGACGATTTTTCTGTAAGAACCCAGCAGACCCAGATAAAAACCATAAAAAATGTCTCAAGAATCCTCTCTATACTTCTCGGAAGTATAGCCTCGATCTCGCTTGTTGTCGGAGGAATCGGAATAATGAACGTAATGCTGGTTTCGGTGGGGGAAAGAACGAGAGAGGTAGGAATCAGGCTAGCCGTCGGGGCTAAAGAGAAAAACATACTGATTCAATTTCTTATAGAATCCGTCTTGCTCTCCCTTGTAGGCGGGGCAATTGGAACAGCAGTCGGCATACTGATCTCGAAGGTTGCCTCAGCCCTTACGGGCTGGCCCACCCAGATATCCATGCTGTCCATAATAGTGGCTTTTCTGTTCTCAGCACTCGTGGGAATCGTTTTCGGCATGTATCCAGCGAAAAAAGCGGCAGCGCTCAATCCAATAGAAGCTCTGAGATATGAGTGAGGAAATTAACTGTTGTCCGAAAAAATTCTTTTTATCTCCTCGAGTGTCTAGTACAGCATCAGTTTTGCACTGGCGGGTATAATGACTTAAGCTTGATTCTTGCATCCTCCGTCGTAAAACGCCAATCCACTGCGCTTCCGTTTTCGTTGCGCCTCTTCTGCCAAGCGCTCACCTCCTGGCGCAGAAT
>JAJDUA010000063.1 GCA_022826905.1 Candidatus Dadabacteria bacterium | reverse complement strand
TTGCGGAGCTACGGTAAAGAAGTCTCTGTCCGTCAGGACGCACAGGTGTGAGTGTGGGGTAGTAATGGACAGGGACGTAAACGCAGCAATAAATATCCTTCATCGAGGCATCTCGATTGCGGGTGGGAAGCTTGATCTAGAGTCCCGCATGGTCGGAAGGATGGAAACAATGAAGCGGGCTGAAGTAGGGCCCGTTCGGCCAGGAACAGTATACGTCTAGTTATGTATGTAAGTCCCATTTAATAGGGTATAAGTAGTGGAGGAAGATTTGATGGCATCTGGAGAAGTGATGAGACAACAGGAATTTAGTGCCCCGGGGACAAACGGCGTTTCCCCGGCACCCGAGACCCGAAAATCGGAGAAGGCGAAGTCCGTTCCCGATCCCCTGGTCGAAGTTGAGGGGGTAAGCCTTTTTTACGGCGCAAAGCAGGCTCTTCGGGGGATCAACATGAACATACCGAAGAGGAAGGTTACGGCCTTTATTGGTCCTTCCGGCTGCGGTAAATCCACGCTGCTTCGCTGCTTTAACCGTCTTAACGACCTAGTTGACGGCTGCAGGATTGAGGGGGACATATCGATTAACGGGAAAAGCATATTCGATGCCGATGTCGACATTACCGATCTTAGAAAGAGGGTCGGCATGGTGTTTCAGAAATCAAACCCGTTTCCAAAGTCGATCTACGAGAACGTCGCCTACGGGGCGAGGATAGCGGGGGTTAACAAGAAATCGGTTCTTGACGATCTCGTTGAGAAAAACCTAAAGCGCGCCGCGCTTTGGGACGAGGTAAACGACAGGCTCAATGACAGTGCCATGGGACTCTCTGGAGGTCAGCAGCAAAGACTCTGCATCGCAAGAGCCATTGCCGTGGAACCGGACGTGCTCCTGATGGACGAGCCGTGCTCGGCGCTTGATCCCATAGCTACTGCGAAGATAGAGGACCTCATAACCGAACTGAAAGACAAGTTCACCATAGTGATTGTTACCCACAACATGCAGCAGGCATCCAGGGTTTCGGATTACACCGCCTTTATGTACATAGGCGACATAGTGGAATTTGACACCACGGAGAAGATATTCCTTAATCCCACCAAAAAGCACACAGAAGACTACGTCTCGGGTAAGTTCGGCTAGGCACCCGCGAAGGAGCAATTACGGATGATAAAGTACCAAGGAGAACTCGTGCTTCTTAACAAGAGGTTGCTTGAGATGGCGTCCCTTGTCGAAACCATGATCGCCAAGAGCATAAAGGCCCTTCGCGAAGGCAACATGATTCTTGCTCAGGAGGTTATTGGCACGGACGAGCAGGTAAACGCCATGGAGATCGAGATAGACAATCTCTGCATCAAGATACTGGCTCTTTACCAGCCCGAGGCCACGGATCTTAGGACCGTCACCATGATAATGAAGGTTAACAACGATCTTGAGAGAATAGGTGACCACGCTTCAAGCATCTCGAGACTGGCTATTTTCATGGCGGAGTACCCGCCGATAAAGCCCCTTGTCGACATTCCCAAGATGGCCGACAAGGCGATGGAGATGCTCCGCGAATCCCTCGACGCGTTTATAAGGCAGGACGAGCAGCTTGCCGTCGAGGTCTGTCGTAAAGACGATGAGGTCGATAACTACGAGCCCCAGATAGTAAGGGAACTTATAACCTTCATGATGTCGGATCCCTCGACGCTTAACCGGGCCCTTCGCTACATTTACGTCGCAAGGCATCTTGAGAGGGTGGCGGATCTGGCCACTAACATAGCCGAGAATGCCTACTACATAGCTACCGGAGAGATGCTGAAGCACCAGCACACTTCGGAGGTGAACTGACTGGCTGTTGTCTCAATACTCCCGATGCGGAAGCTCCACCGTGAAAGTGGTTCCCTCGCCCTCTGAGCTTCTGACCCCTATGGTTCCCCCGTGCTGTATGACGATGTGCTTTACTATGCTTAGCCCAAGCCCTGTTCCGCCTATCTCTCTTGAGCGGTTCTTATCCACTCTGTAGAACCTCTCGAATATCCTCTCCTGATGCTCGAGCGGGATTCCGATCCCGTTGTCTTCAACTTCTATGCGCAGGTCGCCGTTTTGGGCCGAGGCGCGGACCGACACCGAACCGTTTTCCGGGGTGTACTTGGCCGAGTTCTCGACTAGGTTGATCAGCATGCGTTCCACTAGAAACCTGTTTGCCCTGTAGGGAGGAATGCCGTCTTCTACCTCAAGGGAGAGGTTTACTCTGTTTTTGGAGAATAGGGAGTCTAGCGATCCCACGGAGCGGAGGATCGTTTCCCTGATGTCGATCTCTTCGTACCCTTTCCTTGAGTCCAGGGGATCGGCTTCCCCGCTCTCAAGCTCCGAGAGCACGAGCAGATCCGAAGCTATGGCTATGAGTCTGTCGGTGTTCTCCTCTATTATCTCGAGAAAATCCTTTTTCTCCTGGTCGGTGTCGTAGCTTTTGTCAAGAAGAGTTTCGATATACCCCTTTATGGACGTAAGCGGGGTTCTTAGCTCGTGGGAGACGTTCGCCACGAAATCAGCCTTCATCCTCTCAAGCTTCTTAAATTCCGTTATGTCGAAGATGACTACCACGATTTCCTTGTAACGCGGACTCACGCGGACGCTCACAAGATACGATCTCTCCTGGGGGTAAAGCACAGAGATTTCTTGGGTGGCCGATTTTTTCTTCTGCTTCATGCGGGAGATAAGCCTCTGGAGGTCGGGGTTTCTCACGGTCTCCAGGTAGGGGCGGCCGATTGCCGCGTCGTCGATTCCGAGCATCTCCTTCGCGGCGTCGTTTACAAGTATAAGCTCCTCTTCCCTCGATATAACTATTACCCCCTCCCTCATCGACTCGATTATGCTTTTGAGCTGATTTCCCTCCCTCTCGGTCGACTGCATCTGGAGAGATATTCTCTCTGAGAGTTCGCTTATGGAAATCGAAACTCCCGTGTCGAAGTCGGTTACCTTGCGGCCCGTCTTACGGGCCTTTTTCTGTTTTTCGGGCAAATGCTCAAGCGCCTTGGATATTCTTGAGAAGTCCTTAAGGATGTCTCTTTCGATTATCCAGGAGAGGATGAACCCGAACGCAACGAACACGGCCACGTACGCTAAGTAGTTCAAAGTTCCCTGTCCGGGAAAGAGCAGCACGGCGAGCAGAGCCGCTGAGGCGGCGAGGCAGAGCAGGTAAAGAAAATGTTTTCTGAATATCTTCAAACCGGTTGGATCTCTTCTAGCTTGTAACCGATTCCTCTCACGGTCTTTATCATCTTGCCGGCGGAACCCAGTTTTTCTCTCAGGTTTTTTATGTGAACGTCTATGGTTCTGTCGAAAACCACCCTTTCGTCTCCCCAGAGGGTTTTTCTTTTGAGCAGCTGATCGCGTGTGAACACCTTTCCTTCCGCCTCCCCCAGGGTTTCGAGTATTCTGAACTCGGTTGTGGTGAGGTCGATTTTTCGCGAGTTGACTGAAACCTCATAGCTTGCCGAATTTATCTTAAGAGGACCGATACAAAGCGATCCGTCCCCGGAATCTTTCATCGCGTACCTTCTCAGGATGCTTTTTACCCTGGCGACAAGTTCCCTGGTCCGAAAAGGTTTTACTATGTAGTCGTCGGCTCCGAGTTCAAGGCCCACGACGATATCGGCCTCGGTGGATTTTGCTGTGATCATTATTATAGGTATTGACTCCGTCGAGGGCTTGCTTTTTAGGATTCTGCAGAGTTCAAGGCCGTCCATGCCGGGCAGCATGATGTCAAGCAGCACCAGATCCGGCGGGACGGAATTTATGTAGAGCAGGAAGTCCTTTCCGCTCTGAAAAGGCTTTACCTGATACCCTTCGCGCTTTAAGTGATGGGTTATCAGATTGAGTATGTCTTTTTCGTCATCTACTACCGCTATGAGTTTTCTCATCTGTGTTCTCTCTTAATTTACAGAATGCGAATGCGTACATCAATTGCGCGTCGGGGTCTCTTAACATAGAACTAACAATTTATTTATTCTGAATTAATCATTCACGCATATCATTAGCCCTGAGTTGTTCAAAGCAGAGCAATAAACACATCAAGGAGGATATGAGATGAGAATTTTAGCAGTTTTAGCCGTGTCTTTTATGACACTGCTTTCCTTTATGCCTGTTCCCGCTCAGGCCGGTGGCGATGGGAGCATCGAGGAACAGATTCAGGAACTGAAAAAGCAGATAGAGAGGCTCGAGCAGCAGAGCCAGCAGATGAACATGAAGATGTACGAGGCCACGGACACCAAGGCCTGGTACAACAAAATAAAGGTCAAAACCAAAAAGGGCACCGGTCTTACTTTCCAGACCGCGGACAAGAATTACAAGATGAGGATGAGGCTTCGCGGCCAGTTCTTGGCTAACTACATAAATCCTGACGGAGAAGATGACGAAGGTCTCGGTTTCAGGGTAAGAAGGCTAAGGGTAACATGGGACGGTAACGCTTTTGCTCCCTGGATGAAATATAAGGTTCAGTACGATTTCGGAAGAACCGGGGAACTCAAGGACATGAAGTTCTCGTTTGCCAAGAACAAGATGTTCATTCCTACCGTGGGTCAGTACAAGGTTCCGTTCAACAGGGAGGTGCTTAACTCCTCATCCGCCCTGCAGGTTGTTGGCCGCTCGGTAATAACTGACTACTTCGAGTATGACAGGGATATCGGTGTCGGCGTTTACGGTCTTCTCGGCGGCGGGATGGTCCGCTACGACTTCGGCGTTTTCCAGGGAGAAGGCACGAACACCAAGAACGACAAGGGTGACACCGGCATGCTATGGGCAGGAAGAGTTCAGGCGGCTGTTATAGGTGGGAAAGCAAAGAAGGTAAAAGAGAATTTTGCCAAGAAACCAACGCTTATGGTTGGAGCCGCTGTCGCAGGCATAGATGTTGAAGATGGCAGTGACGCCAATATCGGAATTCCGTCCGGAGAGAGAGCGCTTGAGAACGGTACGGTCACTTCTTTCACGGCTGACGTGAACTACAGGGATCCGAGATTTAACCTTACCGGTGAGTATATCGGAAGATGGGTGAATCCTGACGATGCCGGCGTAGGCACCGCCTATGATTCCGGTTTCAGGGTTCAGGGCGGTTTATTCGTGGTCCCAAAGAAGGTAGAGCTTGCCTCAAGATACGCGATGGTAATGTTTGACACTGACGCAGGAGTTCTTGGGGGGAATGACCTTGACAATGTATGGACGTTCACCCAGGGACTTAACTACTATCTCGGCGGGAGTCACAAGTGGAAAGTGCAGGTTGACTACACGTTCCAGAGAGAAGAGGATCTCGCTGGCGCAGAGTCGGATGAAAACATGATAAGAGCGCAGGTTCAGGCCTACTTCTAGGATCTTGCGCTAGGAAACAAGTTTTTTTCTCCTTCCTTTTAATCTGTTAGGCTGAAGCCCTCCCGCATTGGAAACGATGCGGGAGGGCTTTTGTTTCCTTGCGTCTAGAAAGGGTCGGTTATTCTTCCGGTTTTTCCAGTTCCACAAGAAGATTCCTTCCCTTTTCAGTCAGCCTGTATTTTTGCTTGCTGCTGGTTGGCTTGTCGGGAACGGTCATTTCAAGCCATCCGGCATCAATAAGAGGTTTGAGTATCTGTTTTCTGAACTTGGTACGGTCGGTTCTGCCTTCCAGAGACATGATCTCCTTTATTGGCTGTTCTGACAGGCAGCTACGAAGAATTTCGACTTGGTGCCGACTTGGTGCCGACTTGGTCCCAACTTAGTTCCCACTTCCCGGCTATCTTGTACTGTCAGCCTCTGAAATGTAACAGTCACCCATGAGTCCGAAACCTCAATTGCCGGTTCCGGCACGCGGTGCTGGGCGCATAAATCCCGGATGCGTCGTATGCCCGAACCGATTTTCTCTACCATCTCCATTCTGTGAAGAAGACCGAACAGGAGCGGGTTCCTTGGAATACTTCTGGTTCCCAGATTCGCTTCGGTCATTCCCGCTGGAAGGCCTCCTGGGCTCACGATTTCAACCCGGTCCTTGAAGACGTATATCTGGATATTTGCCGTGGAACGATAGTCGCGGTGGGCGAAAGCGTTTACCACTGCCTCGCGCAGAGCTTCTTCAGGTAACTCCGGTCGTTCTTCCCTTCTGACGCGTTTGATTACGTATTCGACGTTGATCTTGGAAAGTATCCAGGCTACCGTTTCATTGATCATTGAACAGATATCGGAGTGAAAATCTCGTCTGTCGAGAATGCGGACCTTGTCGGTGCCCATAAAGAGGGCGCAGGATACGTCGCCGCTTATGTGGAACTTGCGTATGTCCTTTGCCAGAAGCCACGCCCCGGCGTGGGTCATACGGTCATCTTCTGCGAGAAGGTGCAGGTTTCGCAAGGCGATCTTCGGTTCCATGCCCTCGGGAATTCTGGCACGCTGCCGGAAGAGTTTCCAGTTTTCCTCGTCAAGGTCGTTTGCCATAGAGAATTTTTCGCAACGGGTCTCGTCGAAACGGATCAGACCCTCGTTGTAGAAAAAATCGCGTATTTCATCCCGGGACATCTGCTGGCTGTTTGCCCCCTCGCGCATGAAGAACTTCCCGCCGAAGGAATAGGGTTTGCCGTGCTGTGCCGGCACCTTGACGCGGAGAACCTCGCCTGCGCTCTCAGTCTCAACGGTAATTGGAGGATTAGCGGAACGGGCGGTCGACTGAATTTTGGATTTCAGGCTATTGTGACCAGAGACGCCGCAGACCTTTCCGCTGTCATCTACTCCAATAAGAATCGTTCCCCCAGTAGCGTTTGCGAAGGCGCAAATCTCTTTTCCGAGGTCCGACGTTACCGAGCGTTTAAACTCGGTGGTGAAACCTTCACCGAGGGAAATGAGGTCGCTTATGCTATCGAAAGTTTCGGACTTTCCGTAATTATTCATATTCTTCGTCCCGTTTTAGAAGACTTTGGGTTTTGCTCTAGTACAGCATCAGTTTTGCACTGGCGGGTATAATGACTTAAGCTTGATTCTTGCATCCTCCGTCGTAAAACGCCAATCCACTGCGCTTCCGTTTTCGTTGCGCCTCTTCTGCCAAGCGCTCACCTCCTGGCGCAGAAT
>JAJDUA010000027.1 GCA_022826905.1 Candidatus Dadabacteria bacterium | reverse complement strand
CGCCTGCCCTCGCTTCGACAGTATGTTCGTTATCGCCGCCGTTAACGTCGTCTTCCCATGATCCACATGCCCTATCGTCCCTATGTTTAAATGCGGCTTCCCCCTCTCAAACTTTGCCTTAGACATCTCTTGTTGACCTCCTTGCTAAAAAGAACATAAAAATATCAGCTGACATTGGCTGCCTGTTTTAACTCTTCGGCTATGTTGGCGGGCAAGGCGAAATAATGGGAGAATTCCATAGTGAACAACCCCCTACCTTCGGTCATTGACCTTAAGTGGGTCGCGTAACCAAACATCTCTCCAAGCGGAACTTCCGCTTTTACCGCCTGCATAGCACCTCTCATTTCCGTACTGCTTACTCTTCCGCGCCTTGAACTCAGATCACCTATGACGGTTCCCATGTGGGCTTCGGGAACAACCACCTCAAGTTTCATTACAGGCTCAAGCACTACCGGAGAAGATTTATGAATTGCCTCCTTAAATGCCATGGAACCGGCAATCTTAAAGGCGATCTCCGAGGAATCAACATCGTGAAAAGAACCGTCGTAAAGAGTGACAGCCACGTCGACGACCGGATACCCAGAAACAACTCCAGTGTCCATGGCCTCGACTATTCCCTTCTCAACCGCGGGAATAAACTCCTTGGGAATCACCCCTCCCTTTATTTGATCGTGGAACTGAAATCCTTCGCCCCTCTCAAGAGGCTCCACCCTTATCTTTACATGGCCGTACTGACCGCGCCCGCCAGTCTGTCGTATGTATTTCCCTTCGGTTTGAGAGGTGGCGGTTATCGTCTCCCTGTAAGCGACCTGAGGTTTTCCTACGTTTGCATCGACATTGAACTCCCTTCTGAGCCTGTCGACGATTATCTCGAGATGAAGCTCACCCATGCCGGAAATTACCGTCTGACGGGTCTCCTCATCGGTTTTCACCTTGAAGGAAGGATCCTCCATGGCAAGCTTGTTAAGCGAAAGACCGAGTCTCTCTTGGTCGGCATTTGACTTAGGTTCTATGGCAATCGAAATGACCGGGTCCGAGATATGAAGACTCTCAAGTATCACGGGATTTGAATCCGAGCACAGGGTATCACCCGTAAGAGTGTTCTTAAGCCCGACCGCAGCCGCTATACCACCAGCCTCAATCTCTTTTATGTCTTCGCGTTTTTCCGCGTGCATGCGAAGAAGTCTTCCGATTTTTTCATTCTTGAGATTGGATGAATTGTAGACGGTGGTACCTGATTTTAGTTTCCCGGAATAAACCCGAAGGTAGGTAAGCTGGCCGACGAACGGGTCCGACATGATCTTAAACGCAAGCGCGGAGAAGGGCTCTTCCTTATCGGGTTTTCTCCCGACTTCCTCATCGGTTTTGGGATGAATGCCTTTTACCGGTGGCAGATCCACGGGAGCAGGCATGTATTCCACGACGGCATCAAGCAGGAGCTGCACTCCCTTATTCTTAAAAGCCGATCCCAGCATTACCGGAACTATGGTCGCATCGATTGTCTGCTGTCTTATAGATTTCCGGATCATCTCTTCGGGGATATCCTTTCCGTCGAGATAAAGTTCCATTATCTCCTCGTCGTTATCCGAGAGAGCCTCTATAAGTTTCTCCCTGTATTCGGCCGCTTGCTCCTTTGTGTCCTCTGGAATATCTATGAATTCAAACTTGGCCCCAAGACTCTCCCCATCCCAGACCGCCATTTTCATCCTTATCAGATCAACTATTCCGGTGAATTCGTCGCCGTCAAACCAAGGAATCTGAAGACACACGGGATTGGCATTAAGTCTCTCAACTATCTGATCCACAACCTTGTAGAAATCCGCCCCGACCCTGTCCATCTTGTTCACAAAACACATTCTTGGAACCGAATACCGGTCGGCCTGTCCCCAAACCGTCTCAGTCTGAGGTTCGACTCCTCCGACGCAGTCAAACACAACCACCGCTCCGTCAAGCACCTTGAGCGACCTTTCAACCTCTATGGTGAAATCAACGTGGCCGGGAGTATCTATGATATTTATCCTGCAGTCCTTCCAAAAACAGGTAGTGGTAGCGGAGGTAATGGTGATGCCCCTTTCACGTTCCTGCTCCATCCAGTCCATGGTAGCCGCGCCTTCGTGCACCTCGCCGATTTTGTAGGTTATGCCAGTATAGAAAAGTATTCTTTCAGTAGTAGTGGTCTTTCCAGCGTCTATGTGAGCAACAATTCCGATGTTTCTCACCCTGTCTATGGGGAATATCTGTTCTGACACCTTGATCCTCCGGGGAATTACCACCTGTAGTGGGCAAAGGCCCTGTTGGCCTCGGCCATTCTGTGAATATCCTCTTTCTTCTTCACGGCGCTGCCCCTGTTGTTATGGGCGTCAATTATTTCCGAAGAAAGCTTGTCTACCATCGATTTTTCTGATCTTGAACGGGAGGAGTTTATGAGCCATCTGATCCCAAGGGACTGCCTTCTGAAAGAACTCACTTCCATGGGAACCTGGTAGTTGGCTCCACCGACGCGCCTTGACCTTACCTCGACCGAGGGTTTCACCTTATCAAGAGCGTCGTGAAAGACTTCAAGCGGGTCTTTTCCGGTTTTTTCCTTTACTCTGTCAAGAGAATCGTAGAAGATTTTTTCCGCCTTGCTCTTCTTGCCGTCATACATCAGGCTGTTTATAAACTTGGCGACTATCGAGTCTCCAGTTCTTGAATCCGGAGCCAGTTTTCTTCTTGTTACCCTACCTTTCCTCGGCATCTGCTGCTTCCCGCCCGTTACTTAGGCTTTTTGGCTCCGTACTTGGATCTCCCGTTTCTTCTGTTCTCAACTCCAGTTGAGTCAAGAGTTCCCCTGACTATGTGGTATCTCACTCCCGGAAGATCTTTCACCCTGCCACCCCTGACGAGCACAACGGAGTGCTCCTGCAGCGTGTGTCCTTCTCCGGGTATGTACCCCGTGACCTCTATGCCGTTTGTAAGTCTTATCCTAGCAACCTTCCTAAGCGCAGAGTTAGGCTTTTTGGGAGTGGTAGTGTAAACCCTCACGCAAACCCCTCTTCGCTGGGGACATCTCTGAAGAGCTCTGGCCTTGCTTTTCTTCTTAACCGTCTCTCTTCCCTTGTTGAGCAACTGACTTATCGTAGGCATAAAATCATCCTCTCCCCAAATTTGGGTAATCCGACCATTATAAGCTTAATAACGGGCGGATGTCAAATAGGAAAACGGAAAAAAACCGTTAAATCCCAAATCAAGGGAAGGACTATATTACAGAAAGAAAAAAGGTTTTCAATAGGGAATTTTCAAGTGTCAATTTACTTGCTGTTTGAATTTTGTTATAGTAGTAAAATTAAGATTCCTACGAAGGAGGAGATCCACTATGAATCGCTTTCATAATCTCTTGATTCTCTTAGTCGCAACACTGGCTACAACAACTTTTTTCTTCACAGTTACAGCTTCGGCCGATGGTGACCACGGCGACCCAACGACAACAGCAGAACAAGCATCTGAAAGTAAAAACGATGAAACCGTAATCAGAAATTTCGTACTGCACGCAAAGAGCCATGTTGAGGAAAATCCTAGCGATCTCGCAAAGAGAGCCGAATTCTACAGGCAAGCAAGAACTTCTGGCACAACATGGAAGCATGACTCGGCATACCTGATCATGCTCAGGAGAAATGGAACAGTGATTAACCATGGGCTCTATACAGAAGCGCTGTTCGGCGATTCCCTTGCAGAACTTCCTACGGTAAAGAAGTTGGTAGAGAAACTTGAGAGTGCCGATGGGCAAGCCGTCTGTGAACCGTATGAATACAAAGGTGCTACAAGACAGGCATGCGCCGTTAATTATGTGAACATACCATCGGCATCGGCGCAGCGCAGGGAGGGAACAGACATCCTGATCGGGGGTTTTGATCACAGTGAGGAGAATGAAGACATAGTACGTCTTGATTGCACTGACTACGAACCCGCGGTAACCGCGACGGAAGTGAAGGAAAGACAGACCAGGGAGAGCCTTAAGGATTTTGTAGAGGGAGCAATCATAAGGTTCAGCGACGCTTTAGAACTTCTGGAGAGCGGTGAAGTGGGAGAATCCACCAAGATAATACAGTGCTTTTCAAAAACAGGATATTGGAAAGACAATCCGATATATCTGTTTGTCATGACCAGTGACACCACTGTGGTTCTAAACGGCCTCAATCAGGAGCTCGCAGGCTCTCCATTTCGGGATGTTTTTGACGAAGACGGGGTTGATATTGGCAAGGAGATCATCAATACAGGGGGACAGAATGGAGACGAGGGCTTTGTTGAATATAAATCTTTCAACGAGACACACTTGACTCGGTGGGTTCTATAGTGTACACATAAAGGTGTGCAGATAGGACTACATAATTTTTCCTCGGAAACAATCGAGTGGTTCAAAGGGGCGGCAAAGGACCCCTCTGCGACCCGTTACAGT
>JAJDUA010000019.1 GCA_022826905.1 Candidatus Dadabacteria bacterium | reverse complement strand
TTAGAGATTATCTTTGTCGCTTGGCCCTTTCAAATGAGGTGTGAGCATCAAAGGGCTATAACCCTGTTCTCAGGGGTGTTGCACTTCGTAGTTCAACGGGCGAAGGTTAAAAAATGTCTGATCTAGGAAGTATAGCCATACTTCTTTCCTTCTTTATCACCATCTACAGTCTTTTCGCCTGCGCTGTTGCCGCGAGAACGGGGAGCCGTGCGTTCGCTCAAAGCGGCGGAAACGGTATTGTCTCGCTTGCCTTTCTTCTTCTGGTTGCGGTATGCTGCCTTGTCTATGAGCTTGTGACGCTTGATTTCTCGCTCAGGTACGTGGCGCTTAACACGAGTACAGACCTTCCCGTGATATACAGGGTGACGGCCCTTTGGGCCGGGCAGGCTGGATCCCTGCTTCTCTGGAGCTTTATTCTCTCCCTGTATATGGCCTTCGTGGTCCTTAGGAGCAGAAAAAAGGGCGGGGACCCTTACGTGAACATCGTTTTGTGCGCCGTTTCGCTTTTCTTCCTTTTTCTCATCGCTTACGTGGAAGACCCCTTTGAGAAGCTTGGCGTGGCGGTCGGGGAAGGCAGGGGGCTTAATCCTATTCTTCAGAACGGATACATGGCGATCCATCCGGTCACTCTTTATGTGGGATATGTGGGGATCACGGTGCCTTTTGCTTTCGGCATAGCGGCCCTGCTTAGCGGGCGCCTAGGGGACGAATGGATAAGGAACTGCAGAAAATACGCCCTTTTTTCCTGGATGTTTCTCTCCGCCGGGCTTCTTCTCGGGGCAAGGTGGGCTTACCTTGAGCTCGGCTGGGGAGGTTACTGGGCCTGGGACCCGGTTGAGAACGCCGCGTTTATGCCCTGGCTTGCGGGAACCGCGTTTCTTCACTCCGTCATGATCCAGGAAAGAAAGGCGATGCTTAAGAAATGGAACATGATTCTGCTTATAATCACCTTCTTTCTCTCCATATTCGGCACCTTCATAACCAGAAGCGGCATAGTGTCCTCGGTTCACTCCTTTGCCCGCTCGGACATAGGTCCGCTTTTTCTAGGATTCATGATTCTGATACTCCTTTTTTCCTTCGCTCTTCTCATCTACAGGTCAAAAGAGCTTGAAAGCGAGGAGAGGTTCGATTCCGTGCTCTCAAGAGAAAGCGCCTTTCTGTTTAATAATCTCCTTTTTCTCGCGGCGGCGTTCTCCGTGTTCCTGGGAACGATTTTCCCCGTGCTCTCGGAGGCTTTCACTGGAAAGAAGATCCTCGTCGGCCCTCCTTATTTTAACGCCGTAGGGGTGCCCATAGGGCTCGTGCTTATACTGCTTATGGGAATAGGTCCGCTTATATCGTGGAAAAAGGCTTCGACGGCGAATCTCAAGAGAAATTTCGTTTTTCCGGGGGTGGTTTTTACGGTGGTTCTCCTTGCGCTTCTTGTCTTCGGCCTCAGGGAACCCGTGGCGCTTTTAAGTTTCGCGCTCTGCGGGTTTGTCACCGCGACGGTGTTTTTAGAGTATTTCAGGGGAATAAGGGTACGCAGCGGGAGGGGAGAGAATCCGGTTTCTGCCTTTTTTAACCTCATTTCAAGGAACCGCAGACGCTACGGCGGATATATCGTTCATCTGGGAGTGGTGCTTTTGGTGATAGGAATCACGGCCTCTTCACTGTTTGTTACTCAGAAAGAAGTTGTTTTGGAAAAAGGAGATTCTTTTTCTCTCGGGAGATACGATCTGGTTTTCCGCGGAGTGCAGTATATATCAAATGACGCCAAGGACGGATTTTCGGCGGAACTTTCAATCGAGAACAACGGTAGGAGCGTCGCGACCATGTACCCCGAAAAAAATATCTACAAATACGAGGGAAACAGGGAGATAAACCAGGAAACCGAGGTCGCGCTCCGCTCAACTTTCAGAGACGATCTTTATCTGATACTGTCCGAGGTCGGTGGAGGAGGAAAGGTGAACATAAGGGCTCTCCTTAACCCGATGGTTAACTGGATATGGGCAGGAGGCTTTGTTATCGTCTTTGGAGCGATTGTTACAATGTGGCCCGAGGGGCGAAGAAAAAAGGAGTCTAACGCGTGAGCGAATACGTAATTTCTCTTCTGCTTGTGGCGCTGGTCTCGGTTTTCACTGTGTACCCTCTTTTTCTGGGTCGCAGGAAGCCGGGCGCAGCGGATAGCCCCGAGGCTAAGCAGCTTGAGCAGCTTTACGAGAGAAGGGATCTTTATTATTCATCCATAAAGGACATAGAGCTTGACCGTGATATGGGGAAGCTCAGCGAGCAGGATTACGCCGAGCTTATCTCAAGGTACAAGGAAAAAGCGGCAGCAGTTACAAATCTGATTTCAGAACTTCAATCGACGGAGAAAAACAAAAAAACCAAGGAGAAAGTGAAAGCATCTCCTTTTGAGACTCCCCTTTCGTGACTAGCCGGAATCATTAAAGAACCGGGGTTATGGAAATATGTATGATGGAGCTAAGATCAATGGAAACGGAAGAGACAGTCAAACGTGGTAGCGGTAACGTATTTGCAGACCTGGGTCACCCGGAACCCGGGGTCCATTTGCTAAAAGCGGAACTTGTAACCCGCATCGACAGGATTATTCGCCAGCGCGAGTTGAAACATGCGGAGGCAGCGAAGTTGCTTGGATTGCCTCAACCTGAAGTTTCAAGGCTTCTACGGGGGGATTTTCGCGACTGCTCGGTGGAACAGGTCCTGCGCTTCTTGACATTGCTGGGAAGAGACGTGGAAATCGTTATTAGAAAATCCCGTTTAGGGCGACAAGGCAGGCTTAGCGTTGCAGCACTATAGATACAGAATCATGCCTCCCGGAACTGCGGGAGTTCAGTTTTATCTCCAGGTTGTTTTCGGTTTTTCAGTTTTTATATTTCTTTTTTTTCAGCATCCCTCCGTTTCCGCTCAGGCATTATCCTCCGGCGAGGAGATTTTTACGCAAGGCAAATGCGTAAGATGCCATACGATTGGAAGGGGAAGGTTTGTAGGTCCCGATCTTCTGGGTGTGGGGGAGAGGTACTCAAGAGATGATCTGATCAGATGGGCCAGGAATCCGGAAAGCCTGTATGCTGAGAGAAAGAAAAAACCGATAAACGAAGGCTATCCGCCGATGCCTCCCATGAACCTTTCAAAAGCTGACGCGGAGAGGGTTGCCGACTATCTGGTGGAGTACACTCTTCCATCGGATCTTTCTGAAAGCGGGATGATCACGGGTCAGGTAAGGAACATCACGACACAGAAGCCGCAAGAGGGCCAGGATGTCGTTTTGATCTCGTACATGGGAGACAGGAAGGAAGAACGCCACTTCGCGAAATCAGATTCGCTGGGCGCGTTTTCTTTTTCCTCCCTGCGGTGGGACAGGAGCTATGAGATCATGCTTTTTCACCAGGGAGTTCAGTATGTTTCGGGGAAGATGGTTTTTCTTCCCGGAAAGGACGAGATCGAAGTTGATCTGCCCGTCTACGATACCGCCAGTTCTGATGAAAACGTCTCTTTGCGGTCGCTGAACCTGATTGTCTACCCGGATAACGGGGGTGCCAGCGTGAATGTAACCTCGCTTTATGTTTTTGAGAACTCGGGCGACACCGTTTTTACCGGAGAGCAGTCTGGCGAGGATACGAAAACCCTTGCTTTTTCGATTCCTGAGGAGGCCGAGGATGTTACTTTTTCAGACAGCGTCACCCCGGATGCGGCGGAGAGGCGGGGGGAGAAGCTTTACAGCAAGCTTCCTTTTCTTCCGGGGATGAAAAGGATTGCTCTTGGCTACTCTCTTCCTCTTTCGCAGGTTCGCGGGAAATTTCAGATAGGTTTTGACTATGAGGTTGCTGATCTCGGCGTGTTTGTAAGAAAAACAGAACTTGGAATCCGCCTTGAGCGGCCCGGGGCCGTCGCGGAAGAGATCATGATTCACGACGAGGCGTTTTTGAAATACGAACTGTCGGACCTGAACCCCGGAAGCATTACAGTAGCCGTTTCTAATGCATCCTTTCTTGGAGGCAGCCTGAGCAGATATCTGCCCGTGATACTCTTTTTTGTTTTTGTTGCCGCGGGAGTTGTGTATTTTCTCTATGGGAGAAACCGGTTTTCCAGCATGGATTCGGGAAAATAAAAACTGTTTTCGGACTGCATAGGCTTCTTTTCTGAAAAATGAGCGACGCGCAGAAAAAACCACCCTTGCTTAACAGAAGTTTCGTCCTCGTAACCTTTCTCGGGTGTCTTTACTTTTTTAACTTCCACTCATTTCTCCTTCTTCCAATCAGAATTTCCGAGTTGGGAGGAACCGAGAAAATTGTGGGATTCGTGATGGGGATCGCGGGATTGAGCACCCTTTTTCTTACTCCTTACGCAGGTCACGTAACCGACAGGTACGGAAAAAAACTGTTTGTCTTGCTGGGGTTCGCGCTGCTTGCCGCCTCGACGTTTCCGCTTGCCTTCCTGGACAGGGTCGACTACCTCTACTACGTTATCAGGATAATTCACGGCTGTTCCTTTTCCCTTTTCTTTGTCGCCGCGGGGGCGCTTACGGTTGATGTCTCAAGCGAGCAGAGAAGGGCGCAGGCACTCGGCATATACGGCGTTTTCACAATAATAAACTATGCTATTGCCCCTTACGTCGGCTCCATTCTGATAAAGGATTTCGGTTTTGATTTTTTTATTTTCTTCCTTACCGCTACGGCGCTTGTTGGTCTGGGGCTTTCATTTATGATTGGAGAAGGAAAAAGAACAGTGGCGCCAAAAGACACGGGACCAAGCTATATGGACTGTCTTCGTGATAAGGGTACATCTGTGTCTTCAGTTACACTTTTTATATGTGGAGCGGCGTTTATAACAACGTTTAGTTTCATATCCATCTTCTCGCTTTCAATAAACATAGAGAACTTTCACGTTTACTTTCTTTCCTACACCATTTCAGTGCTCGCGATCAGGCTCTTTCTCGGCTGGGTTCCCGACAGATACGGCAAGTGGAGAGTCGCTTCCCCGTTCGTTTTCTTCCTGGGGCTGAGTGTTTTCATGCTGAGTTTTGTGCACGAGGTTAAACTTCTTGCTCTCTGCGGAATTATATTCGGCTGTGCACACGGATTTGTGTATCCTTCAATATATTCAATCATAATAGAATCGAATCCGAAGGAGGCAAGAGCAAAGGCTTTTGCCATAAGCAGCGTTTCGTTCACGGCTGGTGGAATGTTGGGGTCTTTTGTTTTCGGAGTGGTAGCCGAGCTTTTCGGATTCAGAACGATGTTTGTTTCAATAGCCGTTATGGTGTTTCTGGGATTTTTATTCTTCGCCAGAAGTTCTGTGCTAAAGGAGCGTAAAATATGAGCAAGGAACCTATCAGACTCCCATCCGGTCACCCGAAGATTTTCGACACGATGAAAATAGAAATTCTCCGCATGGAGAACGGGGAGGCGGAGCTTTCCATGCCGTTTCTTGAGGAATATACTCAGCACTACGGAATGCTCCACGGCGGGGCCATTTTCACGTTGGCGGATGCGGCCTGCGGAGTTGCCGTTGCCAGCGTCGCAAGAGAAGGAAAGAAGTTCCTTACGTCCGGAATGAATATAAATTATCTGGAACCCGTCACAGAAGGTCTTACGGTTTGCCGAGCCATAGTGCTCAGACAGGGAAGGATAATGCCCGTTGAGAGCGAGGTTTTGAATTCGGGTGTCTGCGTGGCGAAGGCCACCGCTATCTATACTCTGGTTGATTGATTCTGTAGCAAGGTTTTACTTTTGCGATGGGAACTGTGAACTGTGGTTAGATGTCGCCGAAGTGAGACTGGAGAAGCGCTAAGCTTACCACTGAAGCTGTTTCCGCTCTCAGTATTCTTTTTCCAAGTCCGAGAACTGTGTAGCCGTTTTCCTCGGCCGAGGCGACTTCTTTTTCCGAAAAACCCCCTTCGGGACCTATATAGACATTTACGCTGTTTACGGGTTTTGTAAGAGAATACGTGTAGTCCGCAAGCAGCTCGTCTTTATTTTCATGAAATATTATTTTCACCTCGCTTTGCTTTCTCAATCCTAAGGAATCCCGAAAATCAACCGGCTCGGAAACCACAGGCGGTGTTACCCTTCCGCACTGCTTTGTCGATTCCCGTGCTATTTTGTTCCATCTGTCCACCTCTTTCAACGAGACACACTTGACTCGGTGGGTTCTATAGTGTACACATAAAGGTGTGCAGATAGGACTACATAATTTTTCCTCGGAAACAATCGAGTGGTTCAAAGGGGCGGCAAAGGACCCCTCTGCGACCCGTTACAGT
>JAJDUA010000034.1 GCA_022826905.1 Candidatus Dadabacteria bacterium | reverse complement strand
TTTCACGTGCAACAAGTCTGTACACGTACTGCAAAAAATATCAGAATTTAAATGAAAACAGGTGGTTACGACTTGTCGCCATTGACAGGAACTTGTAAGCTATGGCAAAATCAAGCGTGAAGACGGTAAACTCCCGCTAGTGCTTATTGATGCAGATAATCCCAATCTTTTCAGCATATAATTCTTTTCAACAATTAATGAAAATTCTTGATATTGTTTAAAAAAGAGAGACAGCTTCTATTAGCATAGGCAGAAAAATCCTATCATGTTTTCTTTTCGGTGCGGAGACTGCTTTTTTTATCTTCCTTGAATAATTCCTTCAGCTCCCGCGCTGTATCGAACACATCTTCAGAAGACCCGGATTTATCGTGGTAAGCCACCATCTGACTATCGAGGGTCCGGGCGTCATGCTCCTGAAACTCCTGAACTATTCCCGCAGCTTCAGACGGTGGTAACCCCAGATGCTCAAGCAGTTGGGTTGAAAGAGCGAGACTTGAAAGCAGGGTCTCGCGAATAACGGAGCTCACTCCCAGCTCGCGGAGCTTTACTTCGTGAAAGCGGTCCCTCGCACGCGCCATGATTTTAAGGTCCGGAAAGGCACTGGACACCTGACTGACTATTCTCAGCGACGCTTCGACATCGTCAATCGCCACTACGATCGCGGGAGCCCGGTCAACATGGGCGGACAGCAGAACCCGCAGGTCTGACGCGTTGCCATAGTATGTCTCACTTGTGAACTGATGAACAGATTCAACCCTCTTGGCATTAAGTTCAATCACCGTAAACGGAATTTCAAGCATGGCCAGTATTCGGACTACGATCTGACCGAACGAGCCAAAACCTACGATGATGACGGAATTTTGCGATCCATCGGTTTCCTCTGCCGGTGCTGGCTCGCGGTCTTTGTCGGCACCGAAGCGGGCAACGAACCCAACGAGAAAAGGCGTTGCCGCTATCGACAACGTTACAACCAAAACGGCAATATCAACGACGAGCTGATCCACAAGCTGCCCCGAAACACCTAGGGTAAACAGAATAAAAGCAAATTCCCCGCCCTGGGAAAGCACAAGCCCCGTCCGTACCGCTTCATCGTGCCCAAGACCCTGCAATCTGGCAAGCGGGTATATAACGAGCGATTTTGCGGCCATGAGAGCCACGGTTAGTCCTACAATCAAAATCGGCTTGCTGATCAGCAGACCCAAATTGGCCGACATGCCGACCGCGATGAAGAAAAGACCCACAAGCAGTCCCTTAAAAGGCAGCACGTCCGCTTCAAGCTGGTGGCGATATTCAGAATCGGCAACCATCACACCCGCTATGAAGGCCCCAAGCCCCATTGAAAAACCAATGCTGTGCATAGCCAGGGCGGCACCTGTAACAAGCGTGAGCGCAGCGGCCGTGAAAAGTTCGTGAATTCCCGTGGAGGCAACAAAACGCAGGGCGCGGGGAAGCGTAAACCTAGCGATCACAAATCCGGCCACAATAGCAATAAAAAGCAGCAAATTCAACGACACAGAGTCCCCGGGCGAAGAAGAAAGGAGGCCTACTAAGGCTATTGCCGGAATAACGGCGACATCCTGCATGAGCAGCGTGCCGAAAGCCGCACGTCCATGAGGCCTATTGAGTTCCCTGTGCTCACCGAGCCACTGTACGACAAATGCTGTGCTTGAAAGAGCAAGGGAGAATCCGATCAGCATTGACGCGGACAAGCCCATCCCTAAAAGCATGAAGCAGAACACCGCAATGACGACTGAAGTTATGAGTATCTGGGTTATACCAAGCCCGAAGAGGAATCTCCGCATGGCCCAGAGGCGATGCGGACGAAGCTCAAGCCCGATGAGAAAAAGCAGCAGAACAATTCCGAACTCAGCAAAGTGCAGAACTTCCGTTGCATTGCCTACAAGCCCGAACACGCTCGGGCCGATCAGCAATCCAACCAGCAGGTAGCCAAGCACGCTGCTCAACCCAAACTTACGGCAGATGGGAACAACGACAATCGTCGCCAGCAGAAAAATGAAAGCTTCAACCAAAAGGCCCATCTGACCTCCTGCGAAACGGATTCGAATCCCGCTCCCTCAAGATTTCTTTTTGTTTAACCAACTCAGACATCGCTCAACAGGCGTAACTCCCTCGGAACTTCTGGCTCACACTGAAATGCGGGCAAGTAAAAATGGACCGTAAACCGCTTTTCGGGTTCAGGACGGCATTTGCGGGAAATCCTGGTTAAAACGCAGTCCTGCGCTCTGAGATATGTTAATAAGGTCGGAAAGATTTCTCAAACATAAAAAAGAAGATTAAAGATTCAGAACCTGAGGATTTTTTGGGGTACGGAATATGAGGAAAAAACGGAAAAGCCGTATCGGCTTTACCCATAGCAGTCGATAAAGTTCCTGAGAAGATCCTTTCCACACTCTGTAAGAATGGATTCAGGGTGGAACTGAACGCCCTCAACAGGAAATTCTTTGTGCCTTATCCCCATGATTTCACCCTCTTCGGTCCAGGCGGAAATCTCGAAGTCGGACGGAAGGGACTCTTTTTCCACCAAAAGCGAATGGTATCTCGTAGCCTCAAAGGGATTTGGAAGATCCTTATAGATGGTTTCTCCGTCGTGGATAATCGGGGAGGTTTTTCCGTGCAGAAGCCTCTCAGCCCGGACTATGTTCGCCCCGTACGCATAACCTAGAGCTTGGTGACCCAGACAGACGCCGAGAATGGGTTTTTTTTCTACGTACTTTTTTATTATGTCAACCGAAAGACCCGCCTCCTTGGGCGTGCAGGGTCCAGGAGAAATCACAATCACATCGGGATCAAGATCATCCACGAAACCGAAATCAAGGCAGTCGTTTCTCCTCACCTCGATCTGCTGGCCGAGCTCCCCCAGGTAGTGAACCAAGTTATAGGTAAAGGAATCGTAATTATCGATCATAAGAATCATTCTTCTTTTGTTCCCGGCCATCAGAGTCCCTCCTCCGCAAGCTCAACCGATTTCACCAAGGCTTTTACCTTGTTAACCGTTTCTTGATACTCGGTTTCTGGGTTGGAATCTGCCACTATGCCGGCTCCCGCCTGTATATAGATTTTACCGTCTTTTATCACAAACGTTCTTATGGTTATGCAGCTGTCCATGTTGCCTGAAAAGCTGAAGTAGCAGACACAGCCCCCGTACGCCCCCCTCGTCGCCGGCTCGGTCTCTTCGATTATCTCCATCGCTCTTACCTTCGGCGCTCCGGAAAGGGTGCCTGCGGGGAAAGTCGCCTTTATTACATCAAAGGCATCCGTACCTTCGGCAAGCAGAGCGGTAACGTTTGAAACTATATGCATCACGTGGGAATATCTCTCCACGATCATGAATTCGTCAACCCCGACCGATCCCATATCGGAAACCCTCCCCAGATCGTTTCTCGCAAGATCAACCAGCATTATGTGCTCGGCCCTCTCCTTGGGATCAGCTATGAGTTCGGCCGCGAGGCTATCGTCCTCGGAAACGGTTTTTCCTCTGGGCCTCGTTCCGGCTATCGGGCGACTTGCGATTCTTTTCCCCTCGACCCTCACCATTACCTCGGGAGAGGATCCGGTGAGTATCTCATCGCCCATCCTCAGAAAAAACATGTACGGGGAAGGGTTTAGTATCCTGAGCGCCCTGTAGAGATCGAAAGGATCGACCCTGAGATCCGTTTTCCATCTCTGGGATATCACAGCCTGTATTATGTCCCCCGATTTGATGTATTCCTTGGTCCTGAGAACCGCGTCATTGAAGTGTGCGGGTTCGAAGTTGGACTCGAGCGTGAATTCTTCTTCGCCGACATTCCGAGAAACACCGTCAGTAAACACCTCGCCGAGCGAACTTTTGAGCTTGTCTTTAAGCTCGGCTATTTTCGCAAGAGACTTTTCGTACTCCTCCCTCGCATTTTTAACGTCGGGAACATAGGCGTTTGAAATGATCTTTATCTTGCTCGTAACGTTATCAAACGCCAAAACGGTATCCATTACCATGTAAATGGAGTCCCAGAGCTTGAGTTCATCAGGAGAGGTATCGGGAATATTCTCTATAAACCTGACCATGTCGTAACCGAAGTAACCGACCGCTCCCCCGTGAAATCTCGGAAGCTCCTCCGAGAAAACCGGCCTGTATCGTGAAAGCAGGTCCCGCAGCGCCAGAATCGGGTCACCCGTGAACGTTTCGGTTTCCCCGTCTGAGCGCATTATCTCGATGTTTCTGCCCTTTGAGCGGAATACCACAGAGGGTTCCGTACCCAGAAAGCTGTAGCGCGCCCACTTGTCTCCACCCTCCACGCTTTCGAAAAGAAAAGAGTAATCGGGCGAGTCTATCTTCCTGAAAACCGAAACCGGGGTGTCGTAATCGGCCAGAACTTCCTCCCAAACGGGCACGAGATTCCCGTGCTTAAGGTTCTCGAGGAACTGCTCGTAGGAGGGAGAAATCATGAGAGGAAATGATAAGACTCGAAAAATTAAAGTCAAGAAGGACGCCTTTTATAAATCCCCTGGGACATTATAATTAAGGGCTTAAAATAAAGGAGCACGTTAACGTTGATTCCCGATAAAGCTATATTCAGAGAATACGACATAAGGGGCATAGCGGGGGAGAGCATCACGGAAGAGGTCGTCGAGAGAATCGGAAAAGCCTACGGAACCATGGTGGCCGAGGGCGGCGGGGCGGAGATCTCCGTTGGATACGATTGCAGGAGATCCTCCCCGGCATTCCGCGATGCGCTTTGCGAAGGAATAACTTCAACCGGCGTTGACACAGTCGACATAGGGATGGTAACCACCCCCATGGTTTATTTCTCCACTTTCACCTCGGGCGTTTGTGGCGGAGTGATGGTAACCGCTAGCCACAATCCCTCGGAGTACAACGGGCTTAAAATGTGCGTCGGCCAGAATTCCCTTTTCGGCGAAGACATACAGAAAATAAGAAAATCGGTTGAAGAGGGCAGGTTCAAAACGGGGAGGGGTAGGAAGAGACAATCGGACATAGTTGAGAGTTACCTTGAGTTTTTCGAGCGAAATCTTCATATAGAACCGGGGATAAAAGTCGCTGCTGACGGCGGCAACGGAACCGCCGGAGTGGTCTGTCCGGAAACACTCAGGAGATTCGGCTGCGAAGTTCACGAGCTATACATGGACCCTGACGGGGATTTTCCGAACCACCATCCGGATCCCACGGTCGAGGAAAACCTCTCTGACATAAAGAAAAAGATCGTGGAAGCCGGCCTTGACGTGGGCCTAGCGTTTGACGGGGACGCGGACAGGATAGGAATTGTCGATGAGCAGGGAAACTCAATGAGCGGAGACATGCTGCTTCTTGTCTATTCGCTTGATCTTCTCGAAACGAATCCGGGAGCAACCATAATAGGGGACGTTAAGTGTTCGGGGAATCTTTTCTCCAAGATACGGGAAGCCGGCGGAAATCCCATCATGTGGAAAACCGGCCACTCGGTAATCAAGGACAAAATGAAAAAGGAGGGCGCCGAGCTCGGTGGAGAGATGAGCGGCCACATTTTCTTTAAAAACAGGTTTTTCGGATATGACGACGCTCTTTACGCGGGACTTCGGTTTCTTGAAATCCTCTCGAAAACGGGGAAAAAGGCCTCGGAACTGCTTACAGGGCTACCTAAAACCTTCGCAACCCCGGAGATAAGAATAGATTGTCCCGATGAAATCAAGTTTCAGGTAACAGAAGCGGTAAAGAAAAAACTCGGGGAACAAAACGAAGTGATTGACATAGACGGAGTCAGGGTTGAGTACCCGGACGGATGGGGCCTTCTCCGGGCATCCAACACCCAGCCCGCCCTAGTGCTTCGTTTTGAAGCTCAGACGGAATCAAGGCTCGCGGAAATAAGGGAAACCGTCGAGAAAACGCTTAAGAAGACGATCAGCGAGATCGGCTGATCAGGAACACTCCCTTAGCGGGATAAATTTGTAGGAACTGATGTCCGTTCCGTCCGGTGACTTCTTTATCACCCCGACCGTAATGGCCATCTCCTCGCCGAACTCAAGAGAATCGGGGTCCTCAGTTTCAACCTGCGCCATGACCCTTACGCCTTCTGGGAAATCGACAAGAGCGAGAACATAGGGCACCTTGAATTCCGGCATGCTTCTTCTCACAACCGTAAAAGAATGCAGAATCCCTGTGGGGCTGAGAAACCTTTCTTCCACGTCATCTGAGAAACTTACAGGGTCCGCAAGGTACCTCGGGAAAGTCCAGTTGTCAGATTCCTTGCAGTAACCCGCAATCAGCCTAACTCTGCCCTCATCATCAGTTGAGAACAAATCCTGTCTGAAAATATCTTCGCTCATGACACTCTCTCCTTAAACGATCGTTTAGCGTGAAGGGAAATTATATACAACTGAAAACAGTTTTCAATTCCCGAAAAGACCTCCAGAGAAGAAGCCCTTGTCCGGGTTTGTAAAAAAACAGGTGAATTTGTAGAATCCTTACGTGACGGAAAAAATCCCAAGAGCGCTTACCGTTGCCGGGTCCGATTCAGGAGGAGGGGCGGGAATCCAAGCTGACCTCAAGACTTTTACTGCCTTGGGAGTGTACGGACTTTCCGTGCTCACCTCCGTTACCGCTCAGAACACCTTGGAGGTAAGCGCAATCCACGACCTTCCCGAGCAGTTTGTGGGGCTGCAGTTTGACGCCGTGATGAGCGACATAGGTTGCGACGCGGCCAAGCTGGGGATGCTTTCCAATGAAAAAATCATTGAGACCGTGGCGGAAAAAATAGACCGGTACGCAATTGAAAAACTCGTTGTCGACCCCGTGATGAGTTCAAAAGGTGGAACCTCTCTTTTAAGGAACTCAGCGGAACTTCTAAAAAAAGAGATTCTCCCCAGGGCACTCATAGTGACTCCGAACATACCTGAGGCAGAAATACTGAGCTCTGTTAGCATAAGCGATATAAGCGACATGAGAACCGCCGCCGAGAAGATTCACTCACTTGGGGCAAAAACAGTTCTTGTAAAAGGCGGCCATCTCGCGAAAGATCACCCGGCGGTAGATCTTTTTTTCGACGGGAAGACATTTGAAGAACTGGTTAGCGAAAGAATCGAAACGAAGAACACCCACGGGACCGGGTGCACTCTTTCGGCGGCCGTATGTGCTTTTCTGGCACAGGGAATGTCTCTTCCGGTTTCCCTTGAAAATTCGAAAGCCTTTGTCACGGAGGCGATAAGAAACTCTCTGGAGATAGGAAAAGGTCACGGGCCTCTTAATCACCTTGGGAAAACCTGAAACCTACGGCTTACTGTTCTCCTGTACTCAAATTCCAGTCTTCCTTAAATCAGTTCATGCCGGTTTCGCGACGCATAAACCGCCCCATAAGTGGCACTGCCAAAGCATATTTGCCCCATCGGTTTCTGTATACGAGCCCGGTTCTCATTAAGGTCGAAAGCATCTGACTTATGTGACTGGAACTGAAAGGTTTTACGCCGAGATCTTCCCTGCCGGACAAGCTGACGATATCCCGAACGGTAAATTCTTCATCGCAATTATCAAGCGACGCGATCAGCGTAAGTAATTCACGTTGCCTGTCTGTTGCTCTCGCCCACCTAGCGGCAAAAAAATCCGAATCAAGCTTTCTGATGATCTCGTCTGTCGGGACTGAGTGGCTACCTTGTATAAAAGCATCGTAAACTTCCCTGCATATGAACTGAATAAAATAAGGATATCCGCCAGAAAGATCGACAATAGTCGTTACGCTTTCGGGAGTTAATTGGACGGGACAGTTTGCGTCTTCAATGGGCTTGAGAATAGCGTCTCTGCTGGCTTCCCCAGAAAGTCGCCCTAACACTACAACATGAAACATTCTTTCCGAATAGGTACGGGCTTTGACTAGGTCCGGAAAAAGGGTGGGCAGACCGGTCAGAACCAGAAGCAACCTACACTCTTTTTTTTGAAGAGACTGAAATACTTCAAGAAGAATAGATAGGGGAAATTGCTCTTTTAGAGCTTGGTCGGAGAGGTTCTGGGCTTCATCATATGCGAATACGAGCCCCTTGGCGCCTGATTCCTTAAGGAAGCCCCAAGCTAACTCAAGTACGAATTTCAGTTTGTCCGACACAAGTCCGGGAGTCTGTTCATAGGCTTGGAGCAATGTCCCGTAATTAAGCTTGAGCTCCACAGACTCAGTATTATCTACAAAACCAACACGCCTGAATTCTTCTTTGCCTACAGCAATACTCGATGTTACAACAGACAAATCAGCAAGAAGTCTCTTCACTATGTTATCTTCACTAATACTCGCTGACTCAGATAAATCCGTTCCACACCACTTCCACCCATCAGCAATGGCAAGGGGCTTGAAAGAATCCAAGAGAACCGTCTTGCCTGTACCCCGAAGACCAGTCAAAATCATGTTCTCCATAATCACGTCCTGTTCAAGAAACTTGAGAAATTTTTTCTTCTCCTCCTCACGACCAGCAAGATATGGAGGCGGATGCCCCGCTCCAGGACGGAATGGATTTTGAAACTGTTTGGACATTTTCACACCTCGTTATGCGTCGTGGTTTCAAGTTTGAAACCACAGGTATAATTCCCCTATCGAAAGCGTCTGTCCGGAGCGCGACACGTTTGTCCGGACGTAGGATGCTCCGAAGAGTGCAACGCAGCGAGCCGTAACGACGGACTTTTTGCGAGGATCAAAACACATGCCCGAAAACCGAACCGAGCGAGCAAATTCCGAACCTGGGACGCGCCAGACCCGGCTGGCAATTCCGGTGGTGCTGTTCACGGTGCTGGTTATCGTGATTCTGACATTGGCGGGCATCGGCGCACGTTACTGGACCCGCGGGGATTTCAACGTTATTCATGCCCTGTTGATTCTGTTCCTTTCGATTAATCTGGTGATCTGCTATTGGGAGGTATGCCTGTTCCTCAGACGCGACTATATCGAGCGACGCACCGAATATTGGCGCAAGCGCTGGCAGGAAACGGGCCGAAAACCGGCCATCGAATTCCTTACCGCAAAGGTTCCGTTGACGAAGGTGTTGTCGCCGACGGTATGGGCGGATGTCTGGGCGACATATTCCCAGTTCGACGGTTCCTACGCAGACCGGCGCACATACGGTTACATTGTGGATGTTGGCAACGGCTTCGTGACCCCGATCCCAACGTTGATTCTCTACGCCGCCTTCACCTTCGATATTCTGCCCGCCCCCGTCGCGGGCATCGTCGGAGTAATACTGTTCTGGCAGTTGACGTACATAACCTCAGTTTATTGGGTCAGTTTCTTCTCAGCCAATCGGCAAACCCGGATCAGCCGAGAGGATATGTACATCTACATCTGGGTGATGAACGCTCCATGGGTGCTTTTCCCGCTGCTGGGACTCTACGTCTCCATTCGCCTGATCGTGAACGGCGACTACAGCGTTCTGGGTTATTGATAGCGATTTCCAAGGTTCGACGCTGATCAGGCCGATTACCTCGCCGGGGCGTTATGCGGAATTCCTGCCGAAATGAAGCTGAAACTCCAAAACTTCTCTTTACTGCCAGACAAATTTGTAACAGCATTCACAATCTGACAACTTTATGAGTTCCCAAATAGGTTGCTTTAATCAGACTTTGCAACTGATTTTAAGTAACCCTTAATCCTGCCGAGGTTTTCGTTTTCTTTATTTCCCTTGTAATAAATTTCAATGAATTCAATCTTCTCTTCGTGTTCAACATATGCGTAAATAATCCGAAGAGATCTATTGCGAAGAGAGCGACACGCCATACGCGCTTTTACTATTTTAATGATTTTGGTGGAATGGATAACTGTAAAATTATTTCCGAAACCGGTTGGAGAGCTTAAAAGAACTTCTTTGAACAGTTTTAAATCGTCGTTAAGGGTGCCGTATTTTCTAGAGAGCTTCTTCAATTCCCTCCTGAATTCAGGCAGGAAATTAAAGTTCTTCATATTCTCTGACAGAAGTCAGTCTAGGGCGGTAAAACACGTGTTCATACTCAAGCTGCTCCCTGTCCTCGGCCACGACCCAAGGAGTATCAATATGTGACAATTCACTGATTTGCGTAGCAGTCATACAGCCCAGCCTGCGTATTTCCCAGTTGATATGTTCAAGTTCTTTGGATGAGAGAGACGATATATCTAGTTCTTTTGAATTGACTAAGTATTTCACTTGGTCATAGTTGTGAAACTTGGCTTTTACTTCTTTGATCTTGTTTTCTTCCTCAAGTTCTTCAATAATTTTTGCGAACATTATAGGACTAGGTCCATAAGTATTTTTAATATACTTTGCACCAACTAGCTGCTCCTCGTATTTTTCGTAGTAATCAAAGTCAATAAAATAGAGAATTTTATAAAGCACCGTCTGACCTATATTTGGTTGGGCACCTACTTGGGCCAAAACATACAAAAGAACCTGTTTGAACTTCTCTACTTTTTCCTGAGGAACACTGATACGGATATTATGTTTTTTAACTGGTTTTTTCTTCCCTGACTTTTTAATCTCAATATCTGGAGATGGTTGTTCCTTCTCATTAAGAAAATCTTCAAGAGACATGTTAAAAACTTCTGCGAGTTTCCTAGCTTCACTTACCTTAAGCTCACGCCTTCCAAGCTCAATTTGCACGTAAGTGGCACGAGATACGCCGAGCTCTGAAGCAAGTTCTTGCTGTCTAATAAGGCGTCTCTTTCGTTGTTCACGTATGAAATTTCCAAGCATTATCTAGTCACCCCACGATAAAACTCAATGATTGCAGCAAGAAACGTAAGCAATACTAGCTTCTTAGCCAGCAACAATATATAAAACTATGGAATTATATACTTTTCTAACCATCTGTTAGCCTCGTATCAATTTCACGGGTCACAGGAGTCCTTTTGTTAACGGAACGCTTTTCTCGTTGTTTTCACAAAAAATCTCTAAACATTTCACTACCAATATAAGAAATGTTTATTTTCTTGTCAATAAAATTGATAGATTTTTATACATTTTGATCTCTGCTCGAGTACATCGCCGACCGGCCCTGCCGAGACTCTCCAGATAAATTTGTCCAATGTGGATTAACCCGCTGAAATCGATTATACTAATGCTTTTTCCAACCAGCCATCTTTCGAAAAAAAGGGAACTGAACATGTCTAAAATCATGGATGGCAAAAAAGTCTCTAAAGACATTAAAAAATGGATCATCCAAAGGACCAAGGAACTTAAAGACAGCACGGGAGTAGTGCCCGGTCTTGCTTCCATTCTAGTCGGCAATGATCCCGCGTCCGAAATATACGTGAGGAACAAGAGAAGAGCATGCGAAAGATGTGGAATGCTTTCAGAAGAATACAATCTTCCAGAGGAAACCTCAGAAGAGGAGCTTCTTTCACTGATAGAGCGTCTCAACCTAAATGAAAAGATTCACGGCATACTGGTACAGCTTCCCCTTCCGATCCATATGAACCCGGAAAAAGTGATAAGAAAGGTATCTCCTGACAAAGATGTCGACGGATTTCATCCCGAGAACACCGGAAAACTGTTCCAGGAAAATCCCAGCGCCATCTCCTGCACCCCGTACGGAATAGAAAAGCTTCTCGATTACTACGGCATAGAGATATTCGGCAAGCACGTAGTGGTCGTGGGAAAAAGCAACATAGTTGGAAAACCCGCAGCGGCCTTGATGCTCAACAGGGACGCCACCGTAACCATAGCCCATATCGAAACTGAAAACCTGCAGGCCATAACCACCATGGCGGACATACTGATAGTCGCAATCGGGGATCCGCAGTTCATAAAGAAAGAGATGATAAAAGAAGGAGCCGTAGTAGTCGATGTCGGAATCAACAGGAGCGAGAGCGGAAAGATCGTCGGCGACATTGACTTTGAGGACGTAAAGGGAAAGGCCTCTTACATCACTCCCGTTCCCGGCGGGGTGGGTCCGATGACCATAACCATGCTTCTTTGGAACACGCTTGAGGCGGCGGAGACATTCGCGCTTGGCAAGTAGCTTCAAACCGGAGTCAGCGAAGCACCTCGGGACCTTCGGTTTTCGAAATCGCCTGCGAATTCCCAAGCCCGGAACATATATCTCTTACCGTCATGTTCTTAACGGGATGCCAAGCGGCCGGTTCTATCTCGAGCAGAGGCTCCAAGACAAATCTTCTTTCGTGGGCCCTCGGGTGAGGAATCACCAAGGAATCCGTGCTTATTACAAGATCTCCATAGAAGATTATGTCGAGGTCGATCACCCTGGGTCCCCACCTCTTCGTTTTTTTTCTCCCGATCTCCTTTTCTATTGCCTTGAGGTGATCGAGAAGCCCAAAAGGGGAAAGTTCCGTCTCCACCTTAACGACGGCGTTTGTGAATTTCGGCTGGTCCTTTGGTCCCACGGGGTCCGATTCGTAAAGAGAGGATACCGCCAACACGCGCGCGCACTTCTGCATGCTCCTCAGCGCTCGGGCGAAATTCTCACGCACGGGGCCAAGGTTGGCTCCGACACCTATGAAAACGACATTCAGAGAAACTTCGGGCTCGCTCAATGGAATACTCACCCCAGTTAATATATAATGAAAAAATATATGGCACTTTTAACTGAAAAAGAAATTTCTTCCGCGCTTGAGGGCCTTCAAGGTTGGCAGAGGAAAGGAGAAGAGATAGAAAAAACGTTTGTCCTCAGAAATTTCGTCGATTCCATGGGTTTTGTGAACAAGGTCGCACTTCTTTCCGAAAGGGCAGACCACCACCCCGACATCCTCATACGGTGGAACAAGGTTTCCATCACGCTCTCAACACACAGCGAGGGCGGAATCACGGAGAAAGACCTGAATCTGGCAGGGGAAATAGAAAATGCGCTCTGAAGCAAGTTCCGCACACTGTACTGGGGAAGCTAGTCTGCATCCCTTATTTCGTACTCATCCTCTCCGAGGGTAATAGTATCCCCTCCAGGTCCGCCCACTCGGGGACCGGGTTTTCTACCCTTGCCCGGAAACAGCTTCCTCAAAACCGAGGCACCTGCTCCGAGCACACCTAGCGCAACCAGAGCCAGAACGCCGAAAAACGCGAAAAGGCAGACGGCCACAACCACGAAAAGCGCAATGAAGGGAAGAGACAAAAAAGAAATCCTCCCCCTGCGAATGTAGATTTTTCCAGCCATTAAGACACCTTATCCAAATATTATTACCGACCGCAGCACTTTTTGTATTTCTTGCCGCTGCCACAGGGGCACGGGCTGTTCCGACCGACTTTCTTCTGCGTTCTCCTGACCGGGGTCTTTGGCTTTTCTTCTGACCCTTCTCCCCGCCCGAGCACCATTTTTTTCTCCTCAAGTTCCCTTTTTCTCTCAAGTTCCTCGATCTGTTCTTCGCTCGCGGGCTGTATCCTGAAAAGGTTCGAGCAGACGTCCATCCTGAACTTGTCCATCATGAGAGCGAACATGTCGAAACCCTCTTTGGTATATTCCCGAAGGGGGTCTTTCTGTGCGTATCCCCTGAGTCCCACTCCTTCCCTCAGGTGATCCATGTTAAGAAGATGATCCTTCCACAGGTAGTCGATGTGCTGAAGCATGACGTAGCGCTCGACCTGCGAGAGGTTTTCAGAACCTATCTTCTCTTCTTTTTCCCGGTATGCGGCAATCAGTTTTCCGGTGACTTCTTCCGTTATTACTTCTCCGTCCGCCTTGGCAAGGGAATCTATTTCGATCTCCGTTCCGAAAACCCTCCCGATAGCTTCGCAGAGCTCGGAGAAATCAGATTCCGAACGGTCTTCCCGACCGGCAAGGTAACTGCCCACGACTTCCCGAACGATGTCTTCTGAAGAAGAAAAAAGCATCTCTTTCAGGCTCTCACCGCCTTCAAGGATCTCGCGGCGCTGTCTGTAGACAACATCCCTCTGCGTGTTGAGAACATCGTCGTATCTCAAAAGATGCTTGCGTATGTCAAAATTCCTTCCCTCGACCTTTTTCTGGGCGTTCTCAATAGACTTGCTTATCATCGAGTGCTCAATCGGCTCCCCTTCCTCCCACCCGAGCTTATCCATAACACCCGTTATCCTCTCCGAGGCGAAAATACGCATCAGGTCGTCTTCAAGGGAAACATAAAACCTCGAAGACCCGTCATCTCCCTGCCTTCCCGCTCTTCCCCTAAACTGGTTGTCTATCCTCCTAGCCTCGTGCCTTTCCACAGAAAGAATATGAAGGCCGCCGAGTTCCTTAACTTTCTCCTTTTCCGAATCGCAGATTGATTTCGCCTCGAAAAGCGCTTCCTCGTACTGCTTGGGACCCGCTTCCTCGGGCTGGACCCTGAACTCTTTCCTGAGAATATCCCCCGCAAGAAACTCGGGGTTTCCGCCGAGCAGTATGTCCGTTCCCCGTCCCGCCATATTGGTCGCTATGGTTATGGCCCCCACTCTGCCCGCCTGGGCTACGATCTCGGCTTCCTTTCCGTGCTGCTTGGCGTTAAGTATGTTGTGGTGAAGACCTATCTTCTCAAGATAGCCGCTCAGTTTTTCCGACTGCTCGATCGATGAGGTGCCGACAAGCACCGGCCGGCCGGCAGAATTCATTTCCTCTATCTCCGCGCACGCGGCGTTGAACTTCTCGGGTTCGGTCCTGTAGACAACATCATCGTAATCCTTCCTTATAAGCGGCTTGTGGGTCGGTATCACGGTGACGTCGAGATCGTATATGTGCTTGAACTCGAACGCTTCCGTGTCGGCGGTACCCGTCATCCCGGCAAGCTTTCTGTACATCCTGAAGTAGTTCTGGATGGTTATGGTGGCCATCGTCTGGTTCTCGCTTTCGATTTCCACCCCTTCCTTGGCCTCGACCGCCTGGTGAAGCCCGTCGCTCCACCTGCGTCCCGGCATCAGCCTTCCCGTGAACTCGTCAACTATCACCACCTTTCCGTCCTGCATCATGTAGTCGACATCGCGGTTGAAAAGGGCGTTGGCGCGAAGCGACTGGTTAACATGGTGCAAAGTCTTGAGATTGACGGGGTCGTAGAGGTTCGGAACGTCGAGGGCTCTCTCCACCTTGGAAACCCCGTCCTCAGTGAGATCCACCTGCCTTGTTTTCTCGTCCACCGTGAAGTCGGTCTCCCCGGAGAGCGTCTTCACGACCCTGTCCACCTTGTAGTAAAGATCGGTCGAGTCTTCCGAAGGCCCCGAGATTATAAGCGGGGTTCTTGCCTCGTCTATGAGAATGCTGTCGACCTCGTCCACTATGGCAAAATTGTGGCCGCGCTGAACGTAGCTCTCAAGAGAGAACTTCATGTTGTCGCGCAGGTAGTCGAAACCGAACTCGTTGTTGGTGCCGTAAGTAATATCCGCTTGGTAGGAGTCCTGCCTGGATGAAGGCTCAAGGCAGGTCTTGAAGGAATTTATGATGTCGAGGTTTTTTTCGGGAAGAACGTCGCTTGCCAGATACTCGTTCGGCCACGCGGTCAGGCTCTTCTCTACGGACTCTTCGGCCCGCTTCGGGTCCTCCCAGGCAAGCACGTAGGAGGCGTCGTGATTTATAACCCCCACTTTCATGCCTAGGACCATAAAAATCGGCGACATCCAGGTAGCATCCCTGGCAGCAAGGTAATCGTTTACGGTAATAAGGTGGGAACCGAGCCCCGTAAGGGCATTTAGGTAAAGAGGCAGAACGGCGACCAGCGTCTTTCCTTCCCCGGTTCTCATCTCGGCTATTCTGCCCTTGTGAAGAACTGTCCCCCCTATCATCTGGACGTCGAAATGCCTCATGGCTATCGTTCTTCTCGACGCTTCCCTCACAGCGGCGAACGCTTCGGGCAGTATCTCCTCGAGAACCCGCTCCATCTCAGCGAAATACTTCTCGTCGGACGGGTTTCCGTTCGTGCCGAGGCGGGAATCTATCAGTTCCCGGAATTGCGCGGTCTTCGCGCGAAGCTCCGTGGTAGGAATCTTGACCAGTGTTTCTTCAAGGGCGTTTATCTGCTCTGCCAGAACGCCGAGCTTTTTTACCTCCCTTTCATTCTGCGAGCCGACTATTTTTTTCAGGACGTAAGAAATCATTCGCCGAAGCGGTCTCCTTTGCTAGCGGTTCCCGGAACGCCCGGGAACAACTCTCCTAAAACAGTCTAATAATCCGTGGGAAATAGACAAGGGATTTCTGGCTTCAGGCGTCAAGCTTCACGCTTACAACCCTCGAAGCGGCGGTACCGTCTGTGGTTATTCCTATAAGCGCATCGGCCTCGTGCATGGTTTTTCTGTTATGTGTGATGACGGCCACCTGGGAGTGGGCCGCTATCTCGCTCAGGATCTTGTTGAACCTCACCGTGTTCACTTCGTCAAGTGCGGCGTCTATTTCATCCAGAAATACAAAGGGAACGGGCTTTACCAGACATGCGGAGATTATGACCGCTATGGCCGAAAGCGCCTTTTCCCCTCCCGAGAGCAGGTTTATCGGCTGGAACCTCTTTCCTCCGGGCCTGATCATGACCTCCACTCCGGTTTCAAGCAGATTTCTGGGGTCTGTAAGCTCAAGGCGAGCCTCTCCGTTTTCGAAAAGCTTGCAGAAGGTTTCGCTGAATTTCCCGTTTACAGTCTCAAACGCCTCCCGGAACCTTGAAACCGACTCCCTGTCGAGTTTTCGTATAGCGCCCTCAAGATAATCAAGCGCCCGGGCGAGGTCATCGGTCTGGCGATGCAGAAACCCGTTTCTCTCCTCAAGCTGCTCGTATTCCTCGGGCGCAAGCAGATTCACGGGACCGAAATTCTCTATGCGCCGCCGAAGCGTCTTAAGTTCCCTATCCGCATCGGGTATCGAAACACTGGAGAGATCCGGGCTTTGCGAAGTATCGGGGGTAGCATCGCCGAATGTCTCTGCGTACCGTTCGCTCAGATACTCAAACTCGTCCCCCGCACGCTCAAGCTGCGCCTGGGCCGAGGCAAGCTGCTCTCTTCGCGAGGAAAGTTCTTGTGCCGCAGCCTCAAATTCCTCTTCGCTTCTGCGGAGTTCCTCCGCGTAGTGCGATACCCTTTCCCTGAGCTCCCCGAAGGATTCTTCTCTTAAGCCGAGATCGCGGCAGATCTTCTCAAACTCCTCTTCCGCCTGGTGCCTAGACAGGGCAAGTGCTTCGGCTTCCTGTTTTTTAAGCTCCCCATCTTTTGTTCTAAGCGAAAGCTTCTCGTTTATAACCGCTTTTATCCTCTCGGCTTCCGATATTTCGTGCTCAAGGGCCCGCTCCCTTTCAAGAACCCCGGCGTTCTCTATCCTGAGTTTGGTTATTTTCTCCTGAAGCGCTTTTTCCTCCTCCGCAAACCCGAGGGCCCGCTTTTCGATTTCCCCATACTTTGACTCAAGCGCACTTCTCTGGCCGTCAAGCTGCTCTATAAGCGACTCCATCTCCTCGACAGTGCGGTTTTTACTCCCGAGCTTTCGATCAAGCTCGTCGCGCTGCGCCTCGAGGTTCCCGATTCTCGTCCCCAGCTCTTCTATCCTGGTCTCCGCGTTCGAGCGGTCCTTTGCGTTTTCAACCGAGCTTATCTCGCAGCGCCGAAGAAGCTCCTCGACCTGCACCCGGCGGCCCTCAAGCCCATCCACTTCTTCTCTAAGCGTCCTGCAGGCAGACTCCAGTTTCTCTATGTTGGCCAGAAGGGTCTGTGTCTGCCCCTCAAGCTCCTCGATTTCCCTTTTTCTCTCAAACACACCCGCCAGGGATTTTCCACCCGTCACGGCTCCATGCGAATCGACGTAGTCCCCCTCGAGGGTGGCGAAGCACGCGCCATTTCCCGTCCGATTCTTAAGCCTGATGGCTTCCCTGAGATCGGAAGTGACGTAAACTTCCTGCAGCATCGACTCAACAAGGCCTTTCTCTATCACTTTCACGTCAAGGAGGCTGTTAAGGGAAGTGGCATCCGGCTTGCCGTTTCCGTTGGTCCTGCCGTTTCCGTTGCCCGAGCCGTTTGCCGCGAACCGGTCGGTTGCCGGTATGAAGGTTCCCCTTCCCGCGTCAAACTCCCTTAGAAGCTCAACCGCGGCGACCGCCTCCGTACTCCCTTCGACCACTATCCAGTTGAGTTTTTCCCCGAAGGCCGCCTCTACCGCTCTTTCATAGTTTCTCGGAACGGAAACGAAATCGGAAACTACCCCCAGCACTCCCCTTTGCTTGCGTTCAAGGACGAACTTGCGCGTGGCGTCAGGAAGCCATTCGTAGTTGCTCTGTATTCTGTTAAGGGCCTCCACTCTGGAGACGCAGTCTTTTTTCCTGCCTTCAAACCCCCTCAGTTCGCCGAGTTTTTTCTCATGCTCGACCCTAAGGTCGTAAAGACGCGAATCGATCTCTTCTTTCTCTTTGGCGGCCGAGGTAAATTCATCTTTTATCTCCCCTTCCCGGCCGCGAAGCGAAGCAAGCCTCCTCTCGCATTCGAGTTTCTCAAGTTCCAAGACGGAAGCCTCTCCCTCAAGTACCTCCTTTTTCTCCGTAAGCTCCTCAAGCTCCTTTGAGAAAGCGCCTACCGTGCTTCCAAGCGAGCTTCTCCTGGTCATCACGTCGGAGACCAGGTCCGCCGTTTTCTCAAGTTCTTTTCTGCTCTGCTCCCATTCGCTTTTCAGTGTCACGAGGTTCTCTTCCTCGCGCGAAATCTCCTCGGAAGCCGAAAGGCGGGTGCTTTTAAGCTCCTCTGACTGGTGTCCGGCGCGGCTGCTTTTCTCCTCCATCTCCGAAACTTCGCGCCCGAGGCTCTCTATCTCGGCTTCAATGTCCTTTACGTAACTTGAAATCCCGGCGATCTCCCGTTCGATCGAGGCCCTGCGGTACTCGTTTTCCCTTTTCTGCGCCCGAAGCTCGTAGATCTCCTTCTCAAGGGATCCCAGATCCTGGCCTGAAACGGAGTTTTTCTCCCTCGCCTCTTGAAGCAACCCGCGTTTTTGCTCCGCCTCGGCGTCAGCTGAGCGGACAAACTGCTCGGCACCGAGCTTTTTTTCAAGAAGCGCTTCTTTGCGCTGCTGCGAGCTTGCGAGCTTGGCCGAGAGAATATCAAATTCAAGCGAGCGGGCTCGCCCGGCAAGTTCCTCGTACTGCCTGGCACGCTTTGCCTGAAGCGCCACGGCCTCAATACGGTCCGAAACCTCGCACTTCATGTCAAGAACGCGAGAGAGGTTCTCCCTAGTCGATTCTATTCTGCTTCGTGTTTCCTTTCTTCTGAGTTTGTACTTCTCGATCCCCGCGACTTCCTCTATGAACTTTCTTTTCTCTTCGGGCTTCGACATTATGAAGGATTCGACCTGGCCCTGCTCAACGATCGAATAGGCCCTCGCTCCCATTCCGGTGTCAAGAAGCATCTCGGTTATATCCTTGAGGCGGCACTTGACCCCGTTTATGCTGTATTCGCTCTCTCCCGAGCGGTAAAGTTTCCTCCGGATTCTTACTTCCTCGAAACCGAAACCCTCGACATCCTCAAGAACCAGAGACACGTCGGCCATGCCCAGAGGTTTGAGCTCGGCGCTCCCGTTGGAGATAACGTCTTCCATGCCCCCCGCGCGCAGTTGTCTCGGGTTATGTTCGCCGATTACCCACCTGATGGCGTCAAGAATGTTGGATTTTCCGCAGCCGTTGGGACCGACTATCGCGGTTATACCCTCGGAGAAGTCTATTCTCGTCTTCAGGTAAAAAGATTTAAAACCTGCTATTTCAAGCGCTTTAATTCTCATGGGAGAACCGCGGCCCGGCACCGTTGCGTTCACGCGTGCCGCCGCCTGTTTTACGCAAAACCCTCGCCGTAGCCGGGAAAGTTAAAGCTCCCGCATGCATATATAGAAGCCCTGACAGGGCCAGAATCCTGAAGAAGGCTGCCGGGATGATACTTCCGGCAGTACGTGAAAAAGATTCCTTATCGATCAAGGCCTTCCGGTCAAAGTAAACTATACCACAATATCTAGAGGATTTGCAACTTCCCGGTCGGGAAATCACCCTCCCTGGGAGAAAAGGTTCTTGTTGTGTGAGATCTTGGAGCTTTCTCTCAGGTTCTCAAGCAGGCGTTCGATCACAAGCACTTTTCGCGCCGAGATCTCCTGGCGCCTTAGAGAATCCTTCTCGACCCCGAAGTAACCGCTGTCGGCGGGCTTTGTTTTCGCAAGCGACACTATGTAGAAACTCTCCCCCGACTTGTAAACACGATTGGGGGTAGGACGGTTGCTTCTCAGCCCGAAAACGTCTGAGATGAAATCCCCTGACTCAACGTCCAGAGGATTATCGGACCTTGAGAAAAAACCGGTGCGCTCCACCGAAAGACCCATGGACTTGGCTGCCCCGGAGAAACCTTTGCCCGAGGCGGTTATTTTCGCGAGATTTTCTCCGGCGGATTCTCGGGCCCGCTCGACGGCCTTTTCCTTTTTGAGGGCCTCTATAATCTCCCCGCGCACGGACTCAATTCCCGACCGCTTCGAGGATTGAACCCCGGTTACCTCGAAAAACCAGGTGAAATCCCGAAGCACCACGCTTGCGAGCCTGTTTTTCTTTACCGAAAAAGCTTCTCTTCTTATGGCACCGGGAACGTCTCCATCCACCCCTCCGAGCGTAAACTCCGCGGTTTCTTTCACCTCAAGCGAGCTTTTTCCGGAAAGAAGGTCTGAGAAGGAGCGTTTCTGGAGGAACTCCTCAAGGAACCGGCCGTAGAGAAGCTTGGACTTGCCCTCTACAAGCTGCTTTTTTATCTCCCCCTTTACGTCGTCAAACGGTTTCGGGATCCCTTCGGAAGCAAACTCCTCCGGGTAAGTCGTGTAGTAGGCCTCGATTTCCTCGTCGGAAACCTCGGCATCCTCGGTGAAATCCCCGGGAGCGAGTTTTACGTAGCGCGCCATACGTTTCTCAGGCTCCCAGAAAAGATCGGTGTTTTCCCTGTAATACCGGGCGATTTCCTCTTCACTCGGTTTTTGACCCTCCGTGTAGTCCCGGGCCGAAAACGAGACGTAGTGAAGATCGATTTTCTCCTCGCGCGTCCTGTAGACGCTTAAAAGCTCTTCGTCGCTTGCCGTTACGGAACTGTCAAGGACCGAAACGAGCTTTGCCACAAGGAGATCCTCCTTGTAGGAATCCTCGAAATCTTTCACAGTGCGGTTAAGTCCCCTTGAAATAAAGTCCTGATAGCGCTCAAACCCCACGAAAGCGCCGTCCACCTGGAAACCCGGGTCGTTTCTTATTGCGTCAGAAAGTTCCTCTTGGCTTACCCTGATCCCCAGTTCTTCGGCCTTCTGGGCAAGCAGCTTCTTGTTAACCAGCGAGTCGATCACGGAAAAATTCACGTATTCGAAAAGCTCATCCGAGATCTGCTGATCGCTGCGGCGCAAGCGGTCAAGCATCGAATCCCTAAGGTTGTAGAACTCCGCGAGGGAAACCTTGTCCCCGTTCACCTCAACCGCAGCTCCGCCGCTGGGGCCTCTACCTCCTATGCTTATTCCCCCCACGTATCCAAAGCCGATAACGAAGGTAAAAGCGAGCAGCAGAAGTAGAGCCTTCGTGAGAAGGCCCCGCTTGTTTTTTATGATATCGAACGCCAACGGGGTTTTCCTTGAAAAGACGAACTAAACTCTATATGAGCCGGTATCAACTTTCAAGCTGCCGGAGTAGGCGTGCGGTTCCCGGCTTGACACGGATAAGGGGCTTAAATAGCTTACAGGTGAAATAGCTTGGGGCACGGAGAAATTCAGATGATAACGGCGCTTGGCGGCGGAAGCGGAGCCGCGAAATTCCTTAAGGGACTCACGGGGATAATTCCCCCGTCGGAACTCACCGTAATAGTGAACACTGCGGATGACATGGATCTTTACGGAATGAGGGTTTCTCCGGACATAGACACCATAATCTACAGGCTCTCGGGGAGTATAGACGAAAAAAAAGGGTGGGGGCTTCACGGCGACACGTTCGAATTCCTGGGCGCCGCCGCGAGGTTCGGTTTTCCGACGTGGTTCGGGCTTGGCGACAGGGACCTCGCCACCCACCTGTTCAGAAAAGCCGTCATCGACGCCGGGGGAACCCTCAGCGAATCCACTTCGAAGATAGCGCAGCGCTTCGGGCTCGGGGAAATGCGCATACTGCCCATGAGCGACGACAGGGTCGAGACATGGATAGAAACGGATGCGGGCGAGATGCACTTCCAGGAATACTACATAAAGCATGCGATGCGTCCCGAGGTACGCGGAGTCAAGATAAAAGGGGCGCGCGAGGCTTCCGCAGCCCCGCTGGTTCTTGACTCGATAAATGACGCCGACCTTGTGATCATATGCCCGAGCAACCCAATAATCAGCATAGGACCCATACTCGAGATAAAGGAAATAAAGGAGAGGCTAGTCGGCACGCCGGGAGTAAAGGTTGCCGTGAGCCCCCTTATGCGCGGAAAACCCCTTAAGGGTCCGGCGGACAAGCTCATGAGGGGACTTGGAATGGAGGCCTCTTCGACCCAGGTGGCCAGGCTTTACGCCGATTTTCTGGACGTGCTCGTAATCGACCGCTCGGATGCGGGAGAGGCGGCCGCCATAGAAGCCCTGGAAGTAAGCGTTTTGGTCACAGACACCGTAATCCCCGACGAGCAAAGCTCAATGCGTCTTTCGCAGGACATCCTAGATTTTGTGGAATCCCTAGGGCGCAGGCGTACCTCACCCTAGCCAAGGCCTATCAGGAGTCTTCTTTCTCTCCCGTCTGCGGCTCATAGAGTATCATGCTGTAGAAAAAGAACTGAGGTATTCTCTTTACTTCCGTTGAATCACAGCTCGTCTGGAGACTCACTCCGTAGTTCATGACCACTGTGTTTACGCCGTAAACCGCATTTTGCCCCTCCACTGAGAACTCAACCGATGTATAGTCCTCCTGATCCTTCTCGAATTGCCACCTTATATCGTAAATGCCGAGTTTTTCTGTTTCTTTCCTTAAGAAATAATCAGAAACCTGAGAAGTCTGGGAAAAACACGACCTTCCCCTGTAACAGTCAAGAAATATCTCGCCGCGAAGGTGAGAGGAAACCACATCCTCTAGGTTTTCTCCGTTTACCCTTCCGTAGTATATGCCCTCTGGAAGCATGATGAGGTTGGCGGCAAAGCGGTGGCCCCCGACATGGGTGGTTCTCCACGCGGAAAGCCCCTCTTTTTTGAGAAGTTCTTTGTAAACCCCCGGTCCTGCGACCGCACAGCATCCATCATGGGCTCCGTGGGTGCAGACCAGAACTAGACTTTCTTCGCAGGAAAATTTCTCTATCTCACCGGTGCGGACGAGTTCCGCAAGATCTATCGAGAGAAGATCCTCGTAGCGTTCTACTTCGAATCTGTAGAGTTTCGGGGAGAATTCAGAACAATGGGCGTAGTAAAAAGCGAGATTGCCCTTGCTTGGGCCCGGTCCTCCTATCAGCTGAATCCTTGAGTCCTCAAAAGACGAGAGAAATCCTCCAAGGTGGTCTTTTACTTCTTCCGGAAGCGCGCTTTGAATAAAAGCGTCTTTCTTCCATACACCGGAGTACTCGAGCACAAACCAGTTTTTTACCTCGGGAGCGGTTCCGTACAGATGTTCTCCGCTAAGAGAAGACATCTGGGAACATGCAAGCGCTTTTTCGTCGGTCATCTCATCCTCCTGGGCTCTGCCCGCCGTTTTTTCCCCTAAGCACCGCAAGGAATTCCCCCTTCGGCACCAAATAGAAGAACTTTCCCCAGTTTTTCATCACACCCGCGTGCCGTGAGGCGTCTTTTCCCTCTCCCCAGAAAAGGTCGGCGCGACGGGCCCCTTTTATAGCTCCCCCGCTGTCGTGGTTAACGACAAAACGGGAAACCGGCTTCCACTGCGACGGCTCGACCGAAGAGGGAGTTTCGAAAACCGGTCTCTCAAACTCCATGAACGCCAGAGCCCCCTTGGGGAAAAAGGCCTTGTCGGTGGCTATGGTCCTGCCGTCAACGACTTCCGTTCCGAAAGAAGTCTCGGGTTTCCCTGGAAGCCCGCGGAAGAAAATGTAACTCGGGTTTTTGTAAAGAATCTCCATTCTCTCTGCGTAGGAGAGGGACCTCAGGTGGCTTTCTATCGCCCAAAGGCTCATTTTTTCCTTGGGAATCCACTCGAAGAGAAATTTCCCTATTGCCACGTAATCGTGCCCGTTCTGGGCCGCGTAGCCCACAACCCGCTCCTCTCCGTCTGTGAACCTTATTTTACCCGAGCCCTGTATCTGAAGAAAAAACGCGTCAACAGGGTCTACCCATGCGATCTCGAGCCTTTTCCCCCGGAGCCTTCCCCCGGAGTCTATCTCGCTTCGTGAGTAATAGGGAACCAGTTCGGAAGTTCTGCCGAGACCTCCGGAGGCGACCCTGCCGTAAAGGGACTGAAGCTTTCCCCGAGTGATTTTGTCGTCCTCGAGAAACGAAAATCTCTCGAACCGCTCGACGAACCTGTCTATCCGCAAGCGCACCAGGTCGTCGGGAACTCCGTAAAGCGGCTGTGTGTGCTGCGGTGTTCTGGTCCGGGAGGCAGAAAGTACCGGCGAGAAGTAAGAGGTTATAAAAACCTTGCCCCAAGGTTTTCCCGGAAAGCCGTAGAAGTCGAAATTTTCCCTTACATCCTTTATGAAATCATCCTTACTGACACCCGCTTCAAGCTTGGCGAGAAGATAACCGAGTGCCAGAGCGTAGTCCCCCGCGGAGACGGTTTTCTGTCCGAAAACGAGCTGGGAATTTTTTTTCTGCGAAAGTTTCTCGACGCTTGCGCCGATGGATTCCTTTAGTCCCTCGGGAAAAAGATCGTCGTTCATCTCGGGAAATGCGGGAACCGCCCGCATTGACCCGGGGCTCGGAACCTCCGAGGGTCTCTCGCAGGAAAGGTAGATAAAGAGGAGGAAAACGGCTGACAGGACAGCTACGGTTTTTTGATTGGGAATTATATACATATAAACCTTCTGGTTCTCCGAAGGAAGAATATAAGACGCGAAACACCCGCGAATAAGTATAAACTTATATACTAGGCTTACGCAAAAACCCGCGTCTTTGATCGGCGGAGGGGCGATATCTTTTGAAAAATACTGGTAAAATAGGAGCTTCAGGGCGGTTTAGTCCAACGGCCCATGTTTTTCAGTTCAGAAAAGGGAAGAATGAAGCGAAAATTCCTTGGCATAGATATAGGGGGAACCAATCTGAGAGGAAAAATCATCTCCGGGCAAGGGGATACTCTCGGGGAGGGGAAAATCCGTTCGGACGCCTCCGCGGGCATCTCCCGGCTCATGGAGAACCTAGTTGGCTTCATAAAAGAATTCTCAAGACAGGAGATATCGGCGATCGGGATAGGGGTGCCGGGAACTGTTGACAGCGCAAACGGCATTCTTGTTCAGGGCCCGAACATAGCCGAGACGAGGGATTTTCCGTTTGCGCAAGTCCTTTCGGAAAGAATTGGAACCGCAACGCCCGTTTTTATCGAAAACGACGCCACCTGCGCGGCCATAGGAGAATACCGAGCGGGGGCGGGCAGGGGCTCGAACTCGATGGTAATGATAACGCTGGGAACAGGATTCGGGGGCGGAATAATACTCGACGGAAAACTCTGGACTGGAGAAAACGGCTTTGCCGGGGAATTGGGGCACATGACGATCAACCCGTCGGGACCCCCTTGCGCCGGCGGTTCAAGAGGCTGCGTTGAAGCTTACGTTTCGCAGGTAGCAATAAGGAGAATCGTCCGCGAGAACCCGAAACTCCGCGAAAAATTCTCCGACGTTGAAGAATCAGCCTTCCCTGAACGTCTGGCGGAGCTCGCGCGGGAAAAAGACCCGGCGGCAATCTCCGTATGGAATGATTTCGGTGCGAATCTCGGAGTAGCAATATCGATTCTCGTAAATATCCTTGACATAAGGACGGTGGTAGTGGGCGGAGGGCTTTCGGGTGCCTGGGAACTTTTTATCGGGAAAACCACCGAGGAAACCGAAAGAAGGTGCATTAGTAAAGCGGCTAGGGGACTTCAGATAAAAAGAGCCGTCCTTGGAGACGACGCGGGGGTGCTGGGGGCGTGCTACCTGGCCGAAAGCGGACTCGAGGAGAATTGCTAAGACGGCCGGGGAGCCCTCCTCGCCAAGTCAATCAGCTTCTGGGAAGAACCTCTGATGCTTGCCCGCAGCCACGGACTCTTTGTATCATCCGCCTTGAACCTGTTGTCCGTTCTTAACCCCCCAACCCAGATTATCCCGTCACGGGTTTCAAAAACCGGCACTTTCTTTCTCAGGAATCTCGGTATTTTCTCGTCAATGAAAAAATCCTTGAGTTTCTTGGTTCCTCTCATTCCCAGCGGAACAAACGAGTCTCCGTCGGAAAAACTCCTGAGCGTTACGGGAAAACTGATTTTTTCGGGCGCAAAGTACCCCACTTCGGCTGCGCCCCAGAGAGAAACGTCATCTGTAAGCTCAACTGTTACCTCAAGGTCCCGGGAAACCCTGTGGGTTCCGCAACCTCTTATCTCGGTTGCCGGGAACTCGAGAAAATTCTCCTCGCGCGCGAAAAAGAAAACCCCATGACCCATGTGAAAAACCACTCTGCCGGGAAGATTCACCTCCGCCGATGTCTCCCCGGAGCGCAACACCTCGTCAATCGAGAAAAGATGCTTGGCGGAAACCGAGTTCAAGTCTCCCTTTACGGCCAGAATCGATTTTCTCATCACGGAGAACCTGATAGCGCTAGGTTCCCCGAGAAATTTCTCCACGTTTCCCAGAACGCACCCCTCTACGACGCGGGCAAGTTTCCCGAATCTCTCATCGGCTTCGGCCGAAATGAAATCCGCCTCCGCGGCGCATACCGCCGCCACACGGGAGAGAACCTGCTCGACGGACGGGTTATAGCTCTCAAGCAGGGGGACAAGTTCATTTCTTACCCTGTTTCTAAGGAATTCGTCCGAACTGTTGGTCGAATCCTCTCTCCAGGATACACCTGTTGACCGAAGATACTCCCTAGCTTCGAACTTGGTAACGTTTATGAGCGGACGTATTATGTTGCCGCTCAAGGGTCTTATCCCGGCAAGCCCCTGGGAGCCGCTCCCTCTTATGAATCTCATTATGACCGTCTCGGCCTGATCATTAAGTGTGTGCGCCGTGGCGATCCTCTGAGCCGAACGTTTCTCCAGAATTTCGTTGAAAAAACCGTAGCGAAGCTCCCTAGCGGCGTCCTCGAGTGAAAGTCCGTGTTTTTTTCTGAAGCCCTCAGTATCTACCCGCACGCACTCAAACGCAAGTCCGAGCCGCTCGGCCGCTTCCCTGACAAATTCCGCGTCTTCATCCGATTCGCCGCCCCTTAACCCGTGATTGACGTGGGAAACAACCACTTCCGTGCCCGGATAAAACTCCCGCAGGTCCAAAAGAGCAAGGAGAAGCGCCATGGAGTCTGACCCCCCGGACACTCCCGCGACGATCACGTCCCCGGGAGCGATCATCCCGAAGGAATCAACTGTTTTTCTGATCTTGCCCAGAAACATCGGAGTCGCTCTGAGAAATCCCGGCGGAAACTATAAGCCGAAACGCGTCTTCTACGGAAATATTCAGTTCCTGCAGATCCTCCTCCGGAACCATAATGTAAATGCCGCTTGTCGGATTCGGCGTCGTGGGGACAAACAGGCTGACAAGCGCATGGTCCGTCGCGTTATGGCCCCTCCCGGCCTCCGTAACTCCCGTTACGAAAGCTACGGCGTGGATCCCTTTTCTCGGGTACTCGACCAGCACAACTCTACTCATGCTCTGTATCTGGGAGGTGAAAAAAAGCGTCTGCACAACCTGCTTCACGCTCACGTAGAAAGTTCTGGCAAGCGGAATCTTCGAGATAAGAGACTCGCCGAACAGAAGCATTCTCCTGCCAACGAAGTTCCTGGTAACGGCCCCCAGGAAAATGATCAGCAGCAATGTGGCAACGATCCCTATTAGGAAAGAGATTCCCTGAAACACGTAAGGCGGGACGTCTATGAAATGGTGGAGTATCCCGGCGGGACCGGTGCTGAAAAAGAAAAGCATCCACTTTATCAGCTTGTAGAGGACGAAAATGGTCACCCCGAAAGGGACGATAATCAGGATGCCAGCAATGAAGCTCTGCTTGAAAAAAGAAGATTGGGGAGGTTTTGAGTCTGGTATTTTAATCCCCCTGTTTCTGGTCAATCTTTTTCCTGAGGAACCTGCTTGGCTTGAAAACGACCGTGAGGCGGGAAGGTATGTCTACTTCCTCTCCAGTGGAAGGGTTTCTTCCTATCCGGGATTTCCTTCTCGTGACCCTGAAGGTTCCGAACCCCGGGAGTTTCACCTCTTCACCGGCTATAAGCTCCTTTCTCATCAAATCGAAAAAAAAGTTTACTATCTCAGCGGATTCCCTTCTCGAAAACCCTATTTCCTCGTATAAAACGCCTGCCAGATCCTTCTTCGTCATGAAAAGCCCCCCTTTTTAAATCGAACGCAATTCGGCCCCTATTGTTTTTTCCAAACTCTTAAGAACATCCTGCTGAACCCTGTTCGCATCCTCGTCGGTAAGGGTCCTTTCCCTGTTTCGAAGAATAAGGGAAAGCGCAACGCTTTTTTTTCCTTCTTCAAGGGAATCCCCTTTATAAACATCAAACACCCAAGCGTTTTCTATTATACCGGAATCCGCCTTTTTTATAACCGAAAGAATTTCCCGTACCGGAACCGCATCATCAACCACAAGCGCTATGTCGCGCCGCAGGGAAGGGAATTTGGGAAGGGAGGAGAATTTTCTCTCGAAACTCTTGTAGACGACCGAGAGAAGTGATAGGTCGAGTTCAAGTACGTACACGCTTTCGCCTATTTCGAGTTTTTCCAGAAGATGGGGATGAAGCTCCCCTACCATCCCCAGAACGTTTCCGTCAACCAGCACAGCGGAAGATTTTCCAGGCCAAAGGAATCCATGATCGGGGGAAATGGACTCAAAATCTATCCTTGAATCCACCGAAAGGACCTCCAAGCTTCTTTCAAGCACGCTTTTTATGTCGAAGAAGTCGAATTTTTCCCCGTCCCATATCTCAGGTGCCCTTTTTCCGGTCGCAATCGCGGCAAACTTCTTCACTTCGTTTGGCAGCTGGTCCATGTTTTTGGGGTAAAAAACCTTCGCGGATTCGAAAAGTCTTACATCCTGGTTCTGCCTTGAGAGGTTGAATCTCACGTTTTTCACTAGGGAGGGAAGAATGCTCGTCCTCATTTCCGAAAGCTCCCGTGATATCGGGTTCATAACGCGGATCGACTCCTCTAAGCCGAATGTCCTGAGAAGCTCGGGAGACTCAAAGCTGTAGTTTATAGCCTCGAGAAAACCATAGGAGACGAAAATGTCCCTGAGCCTTTTCTCCATGACGGTTATCACATTGGTTTTTCGAGCCACCATGGGAACCTCCGGCAGGACGGAGGGAATGTTATCGTAACCCAGGAGGCGGGCGACTTCCTCGACTATATCCACCTCGCGCTCTATGTCCACTCTGAAAGTCGGAACCCGAAGCAAGAGTTCATCGGCCGAGATGCTGAGAACCTCAAACCCAAGACTCTCGAGAAGTTCCGCTATCTCCTGGGAATCAGTGGATATACCGATCAGGTTGCAGACCTTGCCGACTGAGAGAGAGATCTCCCTTTGGCTCACCGGGTCGGGATACGCGTCGATAAGCCCCCTAGCAACTGTTCCTCCGGATAGGCGGCTTATAAGCTCGGCGGCGCGGTCAAGCGCGAACGAAACGTTGTTTATATCGATGCCTTTTTCAAATCTGCTCGAAGATTCGCTCTTGAGGCCGGTTCGCTTGGATGTTTTCCTTATGCCGGTTGGAGAAAAGTAAGCGGACTCAAGCAGAACATTGCTGGTTGCGTCCTCTATTTCGGTGTCGGACCCGCCCATGACTCCGGCAAGCGCGACGGGACGATCCCCGCTGCAAATAACCAGATCCTCGGCAAGCAGTTTTCTTTCGACCCCGTCAAGAGTTTCTATCGTCTCTCCGTCCCTAGCTTTTCTGACGGAAATTCGGCCCTGATCAAGCTTGTCGTAATCAAAAGCGTGGAGTGGCTGTCCTTGCTCAAGCAAAATGAAGTTCGTAACGTCAACGACATTGTTAACGGAGCGGATTCCGCAGTACTCAAGCCTCTCCCGAAGCCACGCGGGAGAAGGACCGATTCTGACTCCTTCAATGAGCCGACAGCAGTATCTGGGGCACGACTCCGCGTCCTCAACATCTACGGCAGCCTTTTCCGAAATGTTTTCCCCCTGCTCTTTTAAGGAAAATACCGGTTTCTGAAGATTCTCGCCCAGTATTGCCGAGACTTCTCTCGCGATCCCGAAAATACTCATGCAGTCAGGACGGTTAGGGGTAATTCCCACCTCGAAGATAACGCCGTCGTAGCCGATCTGCTCGTTCATGCTGGTTCCAAGCTCGGCCTTGGAGGAAAGAATCATTATCCCGTCTTCGTCGCCCGAGAGACCCATTTCATCCGCAGAACACAGCATCCCCTCGGAATTCTCTCCGCGGATCTTGGAGTGTTTTATCTGGAGGCCTTCTGGAAACTTCGAGGTAACGGGAAGAACGGTTCCGGCCTTGGCAAAAGCGACCTTGTCCCCTTTTTTCATGTTGTCCGCACCGCAGACAACCGTGTAGCGGGTTTCTCCGTCCGTAACCTCGCAGACGCTCAGCCTGTCGGCGTTCGGATGCTTTTCGATGCTGCTTATCTGGGCGACACAGACATCGGCAAGAGCCTTGCCCTTGTCTTCAAGGGCTTCAAGCTCCAGGCCTGCCATGGTGAGCATTTCTCCCAGTTCTTCTGGAGAAACGTCAATTTTGAGGTAGTCGGTAAGCCATCCAAGAGGAAAAATCATAAATTCACCCGGCGAGTTAGGTTACACGGTATAAAAAACTGGTCAACAGTTAACCCGCTGAAAACAAAAGATTATTTAAGAAATTAAAAATACCTCTCAAACATCCTTGACCAAATCCGGTCGACCACGGAACCGTTCTCGCAAACGGGCGGGCATTCTAACCGGTCGAAGAGAAAAACGCTATCCCCGAGGCGGGCAAAGAGTCATGTCCGCACGAAAAATTCTCTGAGAATTTTTCAACTGTTAACAAATTATTACAAATTCGTTTGGAGTTTCTTAATTCACTGATATGAAACACTTTTTCTTGTCGATAGATTGTGAATGGAATTCCCCCCCCCTCACAGGTCACATCTTAACTGCCTTAAATAATTGAATAATTTTCCAAACTACCCAGCCCCTCTCATTCGCTCCGCCGAGTGTCCTGTGAAATGTTTCACGTGAAACATTCCGTCCCGCTTCTACTTTCCAATGCAGAATCTGGAAAAAATTCTGCCCAGAAGATCTTCCGTGGTCACTTCTCCCGTAATCTCGCCGAGCGAATTCATTGAGTTTCGCAATTCTATCGAGAGAATCTCTGGATACTCGTTCCGCTCAAGAAGCTCAAGGAACATGCGCAGCTGGTTGCGGGCCTTCTCCATGGATTTTTTGTGGCGAAGATTTGTAAGTACCAGTTCCGAGGCATCTGAGGCACGAGGCGAGTCCGCAAGGGTCTCGAACATAGCCTGCCTGAGCCGTCCTATTCCCTCTTTTGCAAGTGCCGAGGTTTCAACCGGCTTTCTTCGCCCGAGAATCCGTTGCAGTTTCGATCTTTCCAGCTTTTCTTCAAGGTCTACCTTGTTGATTACGACAAGATGCTTCTTTTTGGCGGCGGTCTTGAGGATTTTCCTGTCCAAGGCATCAAGTTCCGTGCTCTGGTCCAAAACGACGAGCACGAACTCGGACTCCTCGGCTTTTTTCAGGGAAAGCTCCACTCCCAGCTTTTCTATCCGATCCTCCGTGTCCCTTATGCCGGCAGTATCCGTTATAACGAGGGGAATTCCCCCGACATTGATTCTCTCTTCGATAAAATCCCTAGTGGTTCCGGCTATCGGGCTCACTATAGCCCTCTGAGTCTCAAGCAGGCAGTTAAGTATGCTCGATTTCCCGACGTTAGGCTTGCCCAATATTACCATCGTCACCCCGTCTCTGAACATTCTGCCCGTGTCGTAGCTATCGATGAGCGCCGAAAGTTCTTTTTCCACAGATTCGGACGTTTCCTTGAGACGGTTTTTCGCAATTGGATCTATGTCTTCCTCGGGAAAATCGAGATTCGCCTCTATTTCTGCCAGAACGTCAAGAATTTGATCCTTAAGTTCGTTAACCTTTCCCGAAAGGGTCCCTTCAAGCTGAGCCTCGGCGTAGTGGAGGCTCTGTTCGGTCTGGGCGCTTATAATGTCGGAAACCGCCTCGGCCTGCGCCAAGTCCATTTTTCCGTTGAGAAACGCCCTCTGGGTAAACTCGCCCGGGGCGGCGAGGGTTGCCCCGAGGCTGATCATAATCTCAAGTATCTTCCGGGGAACCATATGTCCCCCGTGGGAGTGTATCTCGGCTACGTCCTCTCCCGTATAGGTATCGGGGGAACTCATGACAACGCACAGGACTTCATCCACTGTGCCGCCTGTTTCGGGGTTGATTATCTTCCCGAAACAGAGTTTTCTCTCGGAAAAACCCGAGTTTCCTGCGGGAACGAAGATTTTCCTCGCAATCAAGTGAGATTCACCACCGCTTATGCGGATTACGGCCACTCCTCCCTCTCCAGGCGGAGTGGAAATGGCAGCTATGGTGCTTTCACGCTCGGGCACAAGTGACGACATGAAAGAGAATTTACCATATAAAACCGCATTCGGTCAGAGGAAAAAAGCCTTGAATGTTTCACGTGAAACATTCAAGGCAAATAATGGGGAGGATTTTCAAAAAAACCGTTAAAACTCTATTTCTCGAGACTCTTAAGTGTGTCCATGGCAATGCTGGTGTGCGCATAACAGGAACCGGCAGTCATAACCATAGCAACGTTTATGGCTTCAGCCATCTGCTCCGCAGTTACGCCGTCGGTATGCGCGTCCTTCACGGTTCCCCTTATACAATAAGGACATTTAGTCGCGTGAGCGCAGGCAAGACCTATTATACCCCTTTTCATTTTCTTGCTGAGGGCTCCGTCGGCAAAAATTTTCTTGTGAAGCTCCATGAAGTGGGGAGAAATATCGCCGCTGCATTCCCTGAAACTGGCAATTTCCTTCGCTATATCCTTTTTAAAGAAGTGCCCCTCGGTAAGCGGGATGCCGCTTTCGAGGGTGTCCCAGGCTTCAAAAGCCAGGCTTGAAAACGCGAAAGGGCCACCCATGTTGAGCCTAAGCCCCACGTATATCGATTCGACTATCTCCTGGTCGCTCGCTCCCTCTTTTTTGCTGGCTCGAACCCTTGACCTTATGCAGTAAGGACAAGCCGTAATGTGTGCTACTGCCACTGCAATGAGCTGTTTTTCCTTTGCGGTGAGAGCTCCGTCGGTAAAAACCGAATCATGATAAGCCATCCAGGAGTCGTAAAGATCTGGGTTCAGTTTTCTGAGATGAGCTATATCTCCACCGATCTGGGCCTTCATTATAGTATCAGACATGCTGGTTATACCCCCCTTGACTATTGTTTCCCCGTCTTTTAAAGAACTGAGCTTGACCAAAGCACAGAAACTCCAAATCCTCGGGTGTAGAGTAACTGCCCCAGACCGGAAAATCAACAGGTCGGGTACAGGTGGAAATAGGTTTTGCCCAAGTGGTGAGGATGCGGGTCAGGTTTCACTGGTTAGGCACATCCAACCGTTGGCTAAATGCATCCGCTCGTCTTTCAGAAGGAGGTTTCTCCCCTGCCATATTATATCTTCCATAGGAGAAAAAATTTCTTGGCTTTAGCCAGAAGTATGGCTCCTTCAAACCGAGAAACCATGAATCTGGACAATTCCTTCGGATTAAAATCCTCTTTAAAAAACCCCTGTTCCACGCCTTTGAAAGAATCTGTTGTCAAGGCGCATTTTGAACAAATTAAGAAGTAATTACAGTATAATACGTAACGATTGGTCTTTATCGAGCCCAGCCAGTTCTTCGGGTGAAAGATTCTTTGACTGGAGCAGAACCTTGAATTTTCTTCCCATGAATTCAGGCATAAAAAGCGTCTTGGCCGCGAGACGGTCTCTTTGGTTCTGGGGTTTGTCGTATGTCTTGAAAATTTCGAGAATTCCCCAGTCAACAAGGAACTGCCCCTGCGTTGTATACTTGACGATGGAAAGACCCAAGGTATCCCCGACCCTCATAAGTTCGGAGAAATTAACGTCAGCCGTTATATCCTGCTCTCCAACTCTCATGTAAGGGTCAGAACTCAGTTCATGTTGATAAAAGCACCTGAAAGTACCTTTTCGTCTTCCGGGGGAGTAAAGCTCGGGAGCGAGATATCCGTAGTCAATACATAGAACAAACCCTTTTTGAAGCGTCCTTCCCACTTCGGCAAGCCATTTTCCCGCCAGCAGGCAAGCTTCCGCCTCTTCGCCTTGAGCGTATCCTTCCAGATATCGTTTTGAAAAGCCATAAATCCCTTCCGCTTCAGGATCCCGCAGAATTTCCTCGATTTCCCCGCTGCTAAGGGAAAGAAAAACCTCCCGGATTTTCTCTCCGTCCGACCTAAGCCTGTGAAAGGGCAGGGAATCGAGAAATTCGTTGGCGATTACCACTCCACAGAAACCGCCCTTTCCGATTTCCTGCAGATCGTTTACCCACCGAACCCTCTCGCGGTGCCCCTTGAGCCCCTCTTTAGCTGCTAGGACCGCTACCGGGCTCGCTTCAATCATAACGTAGTCGGTCTTTGAGTAAAGCTCGGGGTGGTTTCGGCTAAGAGCCTCGAGTATATCAAGGGCAAGCTGACCTCCAGAGGCCCCGAACTCCACGACGGTGAAACTCTCCCTTTCGAGCAGAAGCGATGCCTCGGCAAGGAACCGCGAAATAGTCTCCCCGAAAGAGCGGTGAACCGATGGAGCGGTGTAAAAATCTCCCTTTTTTCCTATCCTCGCCTTCCCCGACGAGTAATAGCCATGCTCTGGGTGAAAAAGGGAGAGCTCGACAAACCTGCGAAAAGAAATCGGGCCAGATTCCCGTATCTCCTCTTTTATGAGTTTCAAAAGGGTATGCACTTTTCCTCCGTTGTGAAAAATAACAGTTTAAAGAGAAAATTGCACAGGTTTTCCATGCTTTAAAAACAAGCTGAAATCCTTCCTGATTGCCCGAAAAACAAGGTAAAAGAACACCTTACAACCGATAAAAAAGGTTTAGTGGCGGCCATTAGTATTTCACATAGGGCTAAAAGGGATCTTCGCGGACCGGGAAAAATTATCAAGTAATTTCAGGTAGTTAAATCTCCTGAATCACGTGGGATCAGAATATTCCACAATCTATCAACAGAAAAAATTGTTTGATATCAAGCAATTACGAAAACCAGGAGCTTCTTCGGGCTCCCGGCACGGTACAATATTCAAAAAGGCACCGAGAACAGGATATCGCCGCATTTACTATCAGTTAGGGGATACGGGCTGATCGTGCCCGAAAAATAGCCGGAAACAGTTACCAGTCCAGGGGTTTACACCGGTTTACTCGCTTGAGAATCTTTTGCCGATGCTGGCAAAAGCGTTATGGCTGTGAATGCTTTCGTAGTTAAGAACCCTGAGTTCGTAAGAGTCGAAACTAGGGTTGCCGTGGAGTTCCGAAGCTATATTTCTCACGACATCCTCAACGAAGCACGGCTTGTTGTAGGCACTCATGGTAACGTGGCGCTCATCTTCCCTTTTTAAAAGCGGGTAAAGCGGGGAAGATGCCCCTCTTTCCGCAATCCCTATTATTTCCTCAAGGCATATGTCTATCGGATCGTTTTCATTCTTTTTTTCGTGCGTGATAGTTATGAAAACCTTCGAACGCTGGTTGTGGGCCCCGTAATCGCTTATCTCCTTGCTGCAGGGACAAAGGGTCTTGACCGGAACCACCACGCTCTGTGTGAGACGTATGCCATCAGGGTGCATTTCGCCGTGGTACGTACATTTATAAGGCTGTGGAGATATCTTGCCGCTTACTGGAGCATGACGGTTGAAAAAGTAATCAAACTCTATTTTGACGTCGGAATCTTCTGAACTCTGCCTGTCGCAGAGAGCGATCAGGAAAGAAGCCATGCTTTTCAAGGAAAAGGACCCGTTGAAATCAAGAGCTGTCTCAAGCAACCGGCTCATGTGAATTCCCTTCTGGTCGGGACCCAAGTTAACGCTTAGGCTCAGGGAAGCCTGAACGCTCTGGCCTTTCTCAGAATCGATCTCGCAACCTTTTATCTTAAGCGGAATCTTGAGGTCGCAGACGCCGACTCTGTCTATGGAGATATTCCTGTAGTCCCTTCTCGCCTGTATATCTTCAATGGGTTTTTCTTCAAATTTCATTTTCAAAGTATTTTCCCCTTTCTTCAATAGAGTAACTGATGCGAACCAAAGGCGGATTCTTTTCGAGACGGGGAAGGATACCACAATGAAAGACCTTTGCAACAAACAGAGCTCACAACGGGGTCTTCAGCGAAGTTTGGGGTTGTCCGCGTGCCGCTTCCCGTCTCTCTTTGTTTTCTTCTCGAAATTCTTTCTCAAAACCTCCGTAAGATCAACTCCCGTCTGGTTCGCTATGCATGTTAAAACGAAGAAAACGTCGGCGAGTTCATCCCCCAGTTCCCGGCGATTCTCATCTCCCTTGAAGCTCTGCTCCCCGTATGTCCTGGACATGATTCTCGCGACTTCTCCCACTTCCTCGACAAGCTGTGCAAGATTGGTAAGCTCGGAGAAGTATCGCACTCCTACTTCCCTTATCCACTCGTCAACTTCCCGCTGATACTCCCTGACCGTTATCTCGCCAGACATAAAACCATCCTCAGCTTCTTAGCAGCCACAACAAACCCTAAAGTTTTTTCCGTCCCCTTAATTCTACCACCCAAACTCTGAAAGAAGCGATTCCCTCATAACCTCGTAACTCCGAGGAACAGAAGGCATCGCGTTGTCGCCCACGCGTCTTATATAAACAATACCCGCACCGGCGTTGGTAAGAAAAGCGTAATCGCTTGATAAAAGCTCCTCAAGGGGAAAATTCCCGCAGACGGGCTCATAGCCAAGCCGCCTGCCCAAACGCAAAACGATTTCCCTAGTCACCCCGGGCAAAATAGGGCATTCAGAAGACGGAGTGAAAAGCCTTTTGCCTTTCGCCCAGAAAACGTTGTGGCACGAGGTCTCGGTTACGCTACCTTCGGTATCGAGGAAAAGAGCTTCGTCAAATCCCCTCTCCATGGCCTCTCTTTTAGCCACGATGTTTCCCAGATAGTTAAGCGTCTTATGCGAAAAAAGACTGTTCTGCGGGGGCCGTCTCTCACCGCAGACCCAGAGAGAAAGGCTATCCGGACTCTCCGCACGGGGTCTTACGGACACAAGAAGCGAAGCCGCCCGGGGCCGTGAGTGATAAACCGCGTCCCCTTGGGCGAGAAGACACGCTTTTACGTGCAGATCGTCCTTGGGGAACGCTCCCGCGGCATCCTCGATCCTGAGTCTCACCTGGGATGCCGCGGGAAACGGGATGCCGAGAAAATCGGCTCCCTTTCTCATTCTCTCAAGATGCATGGAGAGGAAAACGGGCGGGGACCCCTTCCATCTGAAGCTCTCGAAAACCCCTTCTCCGTAAAAAAGAGCGCGAAGCGCGGGCACACCCTCAAGCCTTTTTCCGTCGAGAAAGAAAAGTTTTTCCATGTCAGATAATTATAGCATCCGTCGGGACGCAACGGATGTAAGCGCCTTTGCCTTGAGCTCCGTCTCTACATATTCCTCATCCGCTTTCGAATCCCAAACGATTCCGCCCCCGAACCAGAAATCCGCACCCTCGGGGCTGTTCACCCCCGTGCGGATCGCGACGCTCATGGTGAAGTTCCCGCCCGGAGAGAACAGACAGATCGCCCCGCAGTAAGGACCCCTCAGGTGGGGCTCGAGACTGTCTATTATGCGAAGAGCTTCCCTTTTCGGAGCCCCGGTAACGGATCCAGGGGGAAAGGTACTGGCAATTATTTGAGAGAGTCCGACCCCCGGGCGAAGACGTCCCTCGATTTCGGATTCCATCTGGAAAAGGGTGCTGTAGGGCCTGACGGCGAAAAGTTCCCTCACCCCTATGGAACCGTACCCGCATATTCTCCCCAGATCGTTTCTCATGAGATCGACTATCATGAGGTTCTCGGCCCGCTCCTTGGGGCTGTTTCCGAGCGTCTCGGCAAGTTGCCGGTCGCGACGGGGGTCGGGATCCCTGCGGACGGTCCCTTTTATGGGTCTCGTGGTGATCCTGTCGCCCCTTTTCTTGAGAAAAAGCTCCATAGAACCGCTTACAAGCTCAAACCCCGGAAAACCGATAAAGGCGGCGAAGGGGACGGGCTGGGCACGGTAAAAATCCAGAAACCACGAAAGCGGCTCACCCAGAGGCTCGAAGCGGAACTTTCGCGAAAGGTTCACCTGGTAAACATCTCCCGCCGCTATATGCTCCTTTATCGCCGAAATCTTCCAGGCGTATTCTTCCATCTCAATGTTCGAGCGGGGAAGGGGTCCGGGACCCGTACTGTCCTGCGGGAGGGCGGAGAGAATTTCCTCCAGGGGGGCTGTATAAAAACTATCCTTTTCGTAAAAGTGAAAAAACAGAAAAGGAAACCTCTCTCCCTGCTTTGCATCCGAGGTCGCAACCCCGGGAGTGGTGTAGCTTAGGTAGTCGTAGCTTATGTAGCCAAGGGCGGTGTATCCCTCGGCAGCCAGTTTCTCGACCAAACCGAGAGGGTCTTCTGAGAAAGTCTTCTCCCCGGAGCGGGAAAACAGCTTGGGCCCGTCGCTTGAGAAGCAGAGAGTGACAACGGGAGCGCCGAAAATGCCGGCCGTGGCAGAGAAACCCGAATCGAACCATCCTCCGCCCGAGTCTATTAAAAGGGATTTTGGTCTGTCAAGCTTCATAGCCTCCTCCCCTGAGACTCAAAGCCCGGTGGAGCACTTGGGAACGCCCTTACGACGGGGGAGGCGCATCAGCTTTAACCGAGCGGTTAAGGATTTCGGCTATGTCCTGAACGCCGATATCCTCCTCCTTACCCTTAAAGCGCGCGGCGTCATCAAACATCGTGTTGCAGAAGTAGCACGCCGTTGCCAGGGTGTCGGGATTAGTTTCCGCGGCCTCGTCAAAGCGATTCCAGTTAACCCTGGGAGCCTCTTCCTCCATCCATATCTTTCCGCCTCCGGCCCCGCAGCAGAAACTCTTTGTCCTGTTCCTTTTCATTTCCACGAGATCAATCCCCGGAATGCTTTTCAGTATCTCCCTCGGGGAGTCGTAAATGTTGTTGTAGCGGCCGATGTAGCAGGAATCGTGGTATGTTATCTTCTCCTCGACCGGGGCGTCGGGGTTAAGCTTGCCCTCTTGGATGAGCTGCAGGAGAAAGTCCGTGTGGTGGACAACCTCGTAGTGCCCGCCGAACTGCGGATACTCGTTCTTCATGGTGTTGAAGCAGTGGGGGCAGTTCGCGAGAATCTTCTTCACCTTCAATTCGTTAAGAGTCTCGATGTTCTGGACGGCGAGCATCTGGTAGAGGGCCTCCTCTCCCAGTCTTCTTGCGGGGTCACCCGTGCAGGTCTCCCCCGGACCCATGACGGCGAAATTAACTCCCGCGATCTTAAGCAGGGTCACTATCGCCTTTGAGACTTCCTGGCCTCTAGGGTCGTAGCCCCCGAAGCATCCCGTCCAGTAAATCACGTCAAATTCCCTTGCGTTCTCGGCCGAGACTCCGAGGATGGGAACTTCCATCTCCGAGAGCCAAGAGCCGCGGTCGGCCTCAGGAAATCCCCAAGGATTTCCGTTGTTCTGAAGCTTCTGAAGAGTTCTCGTGGCGGTTCCGCTCAGGCGGCCCTCAAGAGTAAGGAACCTTCTCATGTCCATTATCTTGCCCATCTGGTCGATGAAAAGCGGGCATTGCTCGACGCAGGCGTTGCACGTGGTGCATGCCCAGAGTTCCTCTGGCGTCACCCACTCGGCGTCGGGGAGGTCGGGCTGCTCTTCCTTAGGTTTTCCGGCGAGTATGTCCTTCCCCTCGCTTGAGACGTAGTGGCGAAGCTTAACGACGATGTCCCTGGGGGAGAGCACCTTCTCGGTATTCCACGCCGGGCAGTTGTCCGTGCACCTTCCGCACTCGGTGCAGGTATAGGCGTCGAGTATGTCCTTCCAGCTGAAATCGGCTATCTTCGAGGAGCCGAAGTGGTCAAGGTCTTCGGGGATGTCCTCGAAATCAAGCTTCGAGAGCTGCCCGCGGGGCTTGAGGCTCTGGAAAAAAACATTGAAAATCGCCGTCAGGACGTGGCTGTGCTTAGAGTAGGGAAGGTAGTTGAGAAAGGAAAGCACTATGAGTATGTGGAACCACCAGAAAAACTCCTTCCAGAAAAAGGTGCTCCCGGCGCTCATGCCGTCGTAGAGCCCGGAGAATGCACTGGACACCGGCAGCATCGCGGGGCTTGTTTCGGCAAGCGCTATCTTTGCCCCAGTGGTGAGAAGGGCGGTGATCATGAGGCCGAATATAAGACCCAGTATCACGACCGCGTCGGGCCCGTTAACTTCCCTTCTTCTCCCTATGGTGAGCCTGTTTATTATGCCCATACCTATGGCCACAAGAACCAGAGTCTGCACTATGTCAAGAACCAGTTCGTAGATTCCCCCCAGCAGCCCCGGGAAGAAATGAAATCCGGGAACAACACCGCTTATCAGCATCTCCACGGTCCCCACCGTTATTATGACGAAACCCCAGAAGATCATGGCGTGCTCTATACCGGCGAAACGGTACTTGAAAAGCCTTCTCTGCCCGAACACGTAGACGATGACCTTTCTTATCCTCTCGGGAATGTTGTCAAGCCTGTTGTCTTCCTTTTTGCCGAGAGTGACGAGGCTTATGAGAAGGCGGATGTTGTAGGCGAAAAAACCGAAGGCCGCCACAAGCAGCAAAAGCATTATTGCAGATTTGGGGTTCATCTGGTTTCTCCTGAGCAAGACATGGAAAAGTCAGTGTAGATTATATTGAATCCAAGGGGGTTAATCAAGCCGGGCTGGGGAAGCCGGTCCTAGCGTTGTTTGAGCGCAAATACAGGCCTATTCGGAGATAAATACATCCCTTTCACAGATACCGAAGAGGCAGCACGACTCTGTTTGGCGAAAAGCAGGTTCCCCGCGGGGCATCTTCCCGGACGAAATCAGTCCCCGCGGCGCCCGTTTTTCCTCAGAAACTCCTCGCCCGGGCGTCTTCCCCACAAAATCGCCAGAAACAGAACCGCAGTGGTCAAAAACAGGTTAAACGCCGGTGTTCCAGTTCCCTTGCCGCTCCCAGAGGTAATCGCGCACCCTCCACCACCCTCTCCGCTGCTCCCTTCCCGGGACTTCGGATAAATACCGGAGCCTACAACGTAATACGTTTCCCCAACGCCAAAGTTTGTCCGTATGAAGTACCCGCGCTTGACCGACGTGCCGGTGGATCTACCGGGAACAGGACTTCCGACCTCACAAAATACCTCTTCGTCCTCGTCCTCCGCGAACGGGCCTGGAACAGGCTCCCTCTGCTGACAGACCACCTCGTCACCCACGACAGTCGGATCATCCCAGAGGTAAGTGAGAAAACCCCGGTTCGGGGTATCGTCCTGTCTGCGCACCTCTTCCAAAATGCGTTTGGCAATCTCAACTCCGTTGTCGTCCACAAGACGCAGCGTCCTGTCCTGAAGCTGGGGAGTGTTTCCGTTGAAAATTCCGAACATCTTGTCCGTATCGGTAACTATATAAAAATATATGGAGCCCGACTCCCATGGCATCTCTCTCCAGCAAGGCATAAGCTGAACCATTCTAAGCAGCGAAACGCCCTCGCGCGCGTCATTTCCTGATTGCCCGGGAGCATTCCCGATCTCTTCAGAAACATGCTCAACCACCCCTTCGAGATAACTCACCAGACTTTCCTCGTCATTAACCATGTCGGCACTCAGCCACCCTCTGCTCCTAAGATTCTCAGCAGTGAACTCAGGACAGGCGTCTTTTGCCTTGGAAAGATCCGCTTCATTGCTTTCGTGATTAAATCCCACAATCTGTATGAAGGGAACTCCGGCTCCGAATCCGGCCGGATCGGAATCTTCAACCGCGCAGATGTGATTGCCGTATTTTCTGCTTGTATCCTGAACGCATACCGCTTCCCCGTTCGCTGTCTCCACCTTCTCGATCAGGTCCCGGAAAATCGCAATGCCGCTGAGGGACCCGCTCACGGCCGCAGGATGTTTCGCATGAAAAAATATGATATCGCCAGACTGAGCGGAGGAGGGGGCTTCCCCGTCACCGGACTTATTAACGGTAATTACGTACGTGTCGCCGTGTCTCCACACTCCGTTATCGGTTCTCAGGGCGTTTCGGAATTCTGTCTGACTGTCATCGCTGCTGACCCTCCCCCGGTGCTCTTTTAGGTGCAGCAAGAAATTCCTCATATCATCCATATCTCCCGAACTTGCATCTTCGGCGTCTGGACCATCATGGGCAAAGGCGGGCGGAACCGCGGAAAAAACGATTGTGATTAAGAAAAGAAGGACTGCGGTAGCGATTTTTTTCATAGCTTCAACCTCTCTTTCTGCCGATTCAAAATACAGTTTCCACATAACTGCGGATTTTGGTTCTTTGCCTGTCTATAGTACCTTGCTGGTTTTGAAAACGGAATTGGGATAGAATAATTTCCGTGATTTAAGATTCCCGCACGATTGCAGACCCGGAAATACCCTTGCATACGGGCAGGAGGAGTTCAAGCGATAATTAAGGAGTAAAAAATGATCCACAAGTCTTATGAGACAATTTCTAAAGCCGCACCTTGGAATATAATTCTCGCGGTACTTATCTTGGCGACATCTCACTCTATGGTCCGGGACGCAACCGCAAGAGAAGGCAGTGTTGCAGGTAACCGACCATACTCAGAAGAAATGTCCGACACCCTGCACCCTATAAACGTTATCACGCGACGGGATATTGAACTCTCAGGCGTAAGCAGGCTGACTGATCTGTTCGGGCGGTCTGCTTTTAACAATTTCGGCCTCAATAGACCGCTTGTTCTGGGGTACGAACGCTCCATAATCCTGATAAACGGGCGGCGAGTCGCAGGCTCCGGCGTTGACCTTGACACCATTCCGATCTCGGCTGTTGAACGGATCGAAATCCTTAATGACAGCGCGAGCGCCCTGTATGGCGGGCAAGCAATCGGCGGCGCCATAAATATCGTTTTCAGAAAAGGTTATGAAGGTCTTCAGATCCAGTTAAACGCCGGGCGTCCCCGGGCGGAGGGAGCAGATTCCGAACACCTGAACGCTCTTTGGGGGATAAGCGTCGGAGAGGGAAACCTGACCGTCGGCGCGGATATTTTCCGGCGGGACGAGGTGCGTGACGTTGACCGGGATTACAGCCGCGCCAGATACACGCCCGGAGGCTCCTTCGCCGACACTGAAGGAGTGTCGGTGCGCGGCAACACGGTGTTTCTGGAAAAAAACGACGGAGAACTTATATCGGCACCTCTGAACGACTGTAATGAAAACGTGTACACGGGGGTGCTAACTGACCCTCCGGGCGGATTTTCCGGCACCGTATGCGGTTTTGCCTATGCGGACATCGCGTGGCACCTGAGGCGCAGGCAGAATGACAGTGCGTTTCTGGATTTCAGCTATCCGCTCGGCGACGCGGCTGAGATATATGTTGAGGGACACGCAACAAGAGAAAAACTGAGGTTGCTGTATGCGCCTGATCCGAACGATTTCCGCTTCGCGCCGAACGAGGCGTTGAGAAACAACCTTATCGAAAGCATCGAAGGTCTTGACGAGAGCAATTTCCCGGAGCAAATCACGGTCGCTCACCGCTTCCTTGGACACGGCAACCGGCAGTGGGATTCGGACCTTGAACAATACGATATCGCTCTGGGACTGCGGGGCGACATTAAAGATGACATAAAGTATGACGGCTACGTACATTACAGACGCTACGACTATGTTGATGCGGGTCGCACCTTCATCCACGGACCGATAATAGAAACCGCCATTGCGAGCGGGGATTACGACATACAGAATCCGCTTTCCGAAGCCGAAGAGCATAAGGCCGCAATCAGTGAAAGCAGCGTGCGTAGCAAATATAAATTAGAAATCGACTATGTTAATGCGGGGGCAACACTCGGCGGGCCGATGTTTGAGCTTATGGGCAACAGGCTCAGCTGGAGTGCCGGCCTGCAGATAGCCCAGGAAGATAGAAGCCAGGGGGAAGAATATTTCAATCTTCGGGGCGAACCAGTTGACGTGGGTGATGTGCTTGGGGGAAGTGCATACTCGCTTGAGGCCGACCGCCGACGCCTCTCGGCTTTCGGCGACATTCTGGTTCCTCTGGGGAATACGCTCGACATGTCGTTTTCTCTCCGCCACGACGATTTTGACGATGTTGGGGGAGTGCTCTCGCACAGGATAGCGACGCTTTACCGAATAATACCCAATGTCGCGCTGCGAGCGTCATGGAGCGAAGGGGGGCGAGCGCCCAGCTTTGTGACGCTACACGGGCAGGAATTCGTTTATTACCCGTATGTGTGCGACGCGGACACGCCTACTCCCGACTGCTCCAAGGATCAGGTACGGATGGTCGCCGGCGGCAATCCGGAACTTGAGCCGGACGAGGCCGAAAGCTTCGGCGCGGGAGTTTCCGCGGGCTGGGGTCCGTTCTCAGCCGACTTTGACTGGTTCAGGCTTCGCCTTCACGAGACGCCGAGCAGGCTTGACACCCAGTTTATCATCAGTCTTGAAAGAAGCGGAAGACTCAGCGAGTATCCAGGAGTCAGAGTGATACGTTCGGACGGGCGGTTAACGGAAATCTTCAACCCGACTACAAACAGCGGAGAGACTGACATGGACGGGTTCACCGCAGAGCTTGGGGGTGATCTGAAAACCGATCTGGCGAATTTTGCACTCAATGCCAACTGGCTCAGGATAACAAATTACGAAAGACGCGTAGGAGAAGAAACACAGCCGGGAGATACTCCGCGCAACCGTATTCACGTTCTGTTCCGCGCAAGCCGTAACGACCTGGCCGTGCAGTGGAACACGCACGCGGTTACGTCTTTTTGGAACTCCACCCGGACCAAGCGCTTCAGAAGGTGGGTAGGGCATGATATCGCGCTTAACTGGGAAAACGCCTTTGGTTTTAACCAGTTGGAACTCACGGGAGGGGTTCTGAATCTCGGCAATGAAGGTCAGTCTAGCCCTGAGTCCGATGAGGATCACGTACTATACTTGGATTCGATTCTGGGACGCACGCTGTTTCTGACGGCAAAGTTCGACATCTGATGATGCGCTGTTGGCTAATAAAAAGACCTGACCCTTTAGAAATTCTCTCTTAATATCTGTGAAAATTCTTCTATACTACGACTACATCTGCCCTTTCTGTTTTTTAGCTACCGAGAGGGTGCTTGACCTCGCAAGGGATTTCAGCCTTGAAGTGGAGTGGCTCGGCGTTGAAATTCACCCCGAATACCCGGCGGAGGGGAAAAGGCGGAAAAAAACAGAGAGGAGCATCCGCATCTCGGAGACCCTCGAGAATGTAGCTGCCGAGGTCGGGGTCGGGATAAAACTCCCGGGATTCGTAACCAATTCGAGGCTATGTCTTGAGGGAGCGGAGTTCGCGAAAGAGAAAAACAGGTTCATGGAGTTTCACAAGGCCTGCTACACCGCCTATTTCAGGGAGGGGAAGAACATAGGTCTTCTCGAAATCGTTCTCAAGGCGGGCGAGAGGGCGGGGCTATGTCCCGAGGAACTCTCAGAATCTCTTCGCGAAAGAAGCTTTTCAGAGAAAATAGAAAAAAACATGGAAAGCGCCCGGGAAAACACGGTCCTCGGCGTTCCTACCCTTTACTTTGGAGAACTCAGGATACACGGCATCCAGCCCGTTGAGTCATACAGAAAACTGATAGCAAAGGAACTTCTGCGGGAGCAGCCTCTTCACTGACCCGAGCATCTCGCTTCTCACGCTGGGGCGGGAGCAGGTTCCCCGGCACGTTGCAGATACATCGTCGACTCTCTCTGAGATCATTTTGCCGTCCGCAGGTGAACCTCGTTTATCATCCTTGCGGTCGAAGAGACCACTGTAAAGGTTTTTCTTCCGAGAACTATCACGGTTTCTGGAGCGGGAATCGACCCATATTTGTAAAGAAGGAATCCCCCGAGCGTTTCGTAATCCTCTCCCTCGGGAATGGCAAGGCCGAGGCCGTCGTTAAGCCGTTCTATCTCGACTGTGGGATCGATCAGATACTGTCCGACGCCGAGCTTTCTCCATGGGGTCTCGCCAGTGTCGTACTCATCCTCTATTTCCCCTACGACCTCTTCAATTATGTCCTCAAGGGTTATGATTCCGACCGACCCTCCGTATTCGTCAACCACGACAGCCATTCCTGCGCACCCTCCCTTCATCTCGTCCATAAGCTCATTCACAAGCTTCGATTCCGGAACGTAGAAAGGAGGAAGAGCGTACTGCTCAACGCTCTTGTCAAGGTCCTGCTCGCCGAGAACGTAAAACGAGTTGAGTATACCGGTTATGTTGTCGACTCGGTCGCTGAAAATCGGGATTCTCGAATGGCTTTTCTCCGCTATGAGCCTCCTGACGTCGTGAAGCGTGGACCTCCTCTCAAGCGCGTCCACCTTGACAAGCGGGATCATTATCTCTCCGACCGTGGTCTCTGAGTAGCCGAAAATCCTGCGAAGAACCCTTCTTTTGTAGTCCGAACTCGGCTTGTCCTCGTCTTCTTCCATCACGTCCTCAAGTTCCTCGCGGGTTATGGAGCTCATGTTTTTGCCCGGGCGGCTCAATATCCCCCGGGTAAAAAGGCTGACGAAGAAAAGCACCGGGTAAAAAAGCTTGGAGAAAACCCAGAGCGGATAGATGATCCAGAGCACTATGGAGTTTCGCTTGCTCTCGAACACCGCCTTGGGAACCACCTGGCCGAAAACAACGATAAGCGGAGAGAGCACGGCCACTGTGTAGAGACCGCTTCGCTGCCCGACGGTCTCCTCGAAATAAAAGGTGAGCACCAAGGTGTTTATTATGAGCGAAAGGTTAACCCCTATCAGGGTGGTACCGATGAAGCTTTCGATCTTCGAATGGGCGTCAAGAACCAGCTCCGCGGCGGCGGAACCTTCCTCGGCAAGGGATCTCATCTTTATCTTGTCGCAAGAGATGAGAGCGATTTCCGAGCCGGCGAAAAATGCCTGCAAGATTAAAAACAGCAAAATAAGAAGAATCACCAATTCAATTGACATCGCCGCGCACCCCCTTCCCAACGTCAACCCTTATCTCGGAAATCCTTTTCCCTTCCCTGCTCTTTACCGTGAAAACCAGCCCGCCGAACCCTATTTTTTCCCCTTCTGCGGGCAGCCTACCGAAGAGATCAAATACGAAACCGCCCATAGTCTCGTTTTCCATCCGAAGCGGGATCACGGCCTCCTCCAGTATTTTCCCCATATTCCCCAGCCCCGCCGAGCGCGCAACCGAGAAAAGATAGCCGTCGTTGAATTCCTCTATCTTCATTCCCCCGGGAATCGTGATTGCTCCCTCGCGGACCGCGGGCGCAATCCTGTCGGGCACCGACCTTTCATCCTCTATCTCTCCGAAAAGCTCCTCCAGTATGTCTTCCATGGTCACCAGCCCGTCGAACCTTCCGTACTCGTCGACCACTATCGCTATGTGAATTCTGTGCATCTGAAACTCTCGCAGAAGCGCCCCCGCGGGCTTGGAGCGTGGGATGAAGTATGGCTTCCTGAGACACTCGCTCACGGTGGCCGCAAGGTTGTGCTCGGTAAAATTCCACTTCAGAAGATCCTTTCCGTATAGAACGCCCGCTATGTTGTCCTTCTCCTCCTCGTAAACCGGGATCCGGGAACGGCCCATCTGGCGGACCCGGCCTACGGCCTCTCTCACCTCAATATCGTGGGGAAGCGTGAAGCAGTCTATGGCGGGAGTCATTATCCTGTGGGCAGGCAGGTCCTCGAGCTTGAAAAAGCCGTCGGCAAGGTATTTTTCCACCTCGTTGAGCACCCCCTCGTCCCTCCCCATTCCAACCAGAATTTCAAGCTCGTCAGAGGAAATGTCGTTCCCCTGCGCGCGGTGTCCCAGATCCGCCCCGAAGGCCCTTATGAAGAAACCGGAGACAAACAGGATCGCCCACCTGACCGGGGTGACCGCAACGTGGAAGAAATAAAGGGGAAGCGCAACCGCCTTAGAAATGCTTCTGGGGAACTTAACGCCGGCGGTTTTGGGAACGATCTCCCCGAACACAAGGAGCGTGGGAGATGCTATGGCCAGGGATATGAGGGCAACTGTCTGCTCCGGGGTGCCTTGGAGGTATTTTCTCGCCGTGAGACCTATTACGCTTGAGTAGGCTATGTTGAATATTTCATCGGCCAGAAGAACCGTAGTGATGAGCTTGTGGGAATTGGCAAGGAGCTTTTCTATGGCCGCAGAAACCCTGCCTCCCTGCTTCGATATGCTTTCTCTCTGCGGACGGCTGAGGGAGAAAAGCGCCCCCTCGCTGAAGCAGAAAAACGCGGAGCAACACAGTAAAAAAAGAATCAGAATGAAATTTTCGCCCAAAATCTTACCCCCGTGAAGGAATCAGCAGAAGTGCTCAAACCCCCCGGTATCGTAAAAAACCTCCTCCCCTCCCTCGTCAAAAAACCTTATTTTCCGCCCGGCGGTAACAGAGCCGATTTTCGAGATAGCAATCCCGCAGAGGCGCGAAACCTCCTCTATCGAGACGCGGTTCCGCACAGAAGAGGTGAAAAGAAGCTCATAATCCTCTCCCCCGGAGAGCGCAAGGCGGTAGGCGTCCTCCGAGAGTTTGCCGCAGAGAGAGAGAAAACCGGGAGAAAGCGGAAGACTCCCGAGGCTTACTTCGGCACCCAGTCCGTGCTCTGAGGTGAGTTTCTCAAGGTCGCAGAAAAGCCCGTCGCTTACGTCTATCATCGAAGAGGCTACTCCGCGTCTCGCGACCATTCTGCCAACCTGAAGGCGTGGCGTGGGCTCGATGTGTCTTGAAACAGCGCCTTCGGATCCGTCAATCCCGCAATCATCCAAGAGAACCCTCAGGCCCAAGGCGGAATCCCCAAGAGTCCCGGTCACGTATATGTCGTCTCCCTCGGAAGCTCCAGAGCGGAGCACCATATCATCCCTCAACACCTCCCCAAGCGCCGTCATGCTTATGAAAACAGTCTGTGATTCCGAGAGATTGCCCCCTACAAGGCAGACACCAAACTCCCGGCAGCCATCTCCAACTCCCTGAGAGAGACCCTCGATGAAATCCATTGCATCCTTGCCCCGGCAACCCAGGGAGCAGAGCAGGTATCTGGGCACCGCCCCCATCGCCCCTATGTCGCTTACGGCGACGCAGACGGCCTTCTTGCCGAGCTGCCTAGGGGTCTGCGCACCAAGATGGAAGTGAACACCTTCAACAAGAGTGTCCGTCGAGGCGACAAGGCAGGTTTTTTCTCTGAGTTCTACAACAGCGGAATCGTCCCCTATCCCCTTCAAAACTTCTTTCTGAGTAACCTTGAACCTTTCGGCTAAAAACCTCAAGGCTTCTGTTTCACCCATTTCCAGTTAAAAATTGTATTGTAAACACAGTTGCGTGTCAATTTAGCCGGCATGTCCGAAATTTTTTCTCCTCAGCCACAAGCACGAAAACGGGGTTTCATGAGGGTAGAAGGCTGTTTCTTCTTGACACGAAAAACCGATGCAATTACAATTAAATTTCACTTTCCGAAGGGTGGGTCGGGATTTTCTGAAATATCCGTTTTAGGGTTGTTCTTTGCTTTTCAGGAGAAAAGCTGTTGAAAAAGACAGAGGAAGTTGCGCACGACAACTTGGCTACCGAAAACCAAAAACCCCAACAAAAAGTAGAATTTGACTGGGACGCTGTTCTCGACGGCGTAAAGAAAGACCTTTATTTTCCCCCTTCCTGGCTGTTCTCCATAAAAGTCGCAAAGATCGAGGGAAAGATCGTCACGCTTGAAGCGAAAACCCACTTCCAAGCCCTCTGGGTGAAAAACCACTACCTGCAGCTGATAAACGATACTGCCCGCATTCTCTACGGAAAAGAAGGCTTCGAAGTAATCATAGACGTGGGCGAGGAGAACTCCTGGACCAAGGAAACTAAAAAAAACATGGCCCCAGGAAACAACCATAGAACCATAGAATCACACGATCCCCAGACAGCAAGCTTCTTCAGTTCATCCAACGCGTTTGATAACTTTGTCGTCGGGCCGAGTAACCAGTTTGCCCACGCCGCATCATACGCCATAGCTGAGAACCCGGGAATGGCCTACAACCCGCTTTTCATACACAGCGGAGTTGGCCTCGGGAAAACCCACCTGCTTCACTCCATAGGGAACCACATACTCAAAAAGTATGGAACCCGTCTGAACACCTTCTGCATCTCGGCCGAGCATTTCACAAACGGGGTGGTGCAAAGCATAAAAACCGGCTCGATGGACAAGTTCAGGAACCTCTACAGACTGAACTGCGACGTCCTGCTGATAGACGACATACAGTTCATCGCCGGGAAAGACAGCACACAGGAAGAGTTCTTTCACACGTTCAACTCCCTCTACACCGCGAAGAAGCAGATAGTTATAACTAGCGACAAACCCCCAAGCGTTATGAAGAACTTCGAGGAACGCCTGAAGTCCAGATTTGAGTGGGGGCTAACGGCCGACATACAGCCGCCGGAAGTGGAAACAAAGATAGCCATTATAGAGAAAAAAGCCGAGGAGGAAAATATCGAGATCCCGACCGACGTGGCCTCGTTTGTGGCCCAGAATGTTCTCTCTAACATAAGGGAACTTGAAGGCTCGGTGAACAAGCTCTTTGCCTACTCCAAGATGTTCAGAGAGAAAATAACTCTCGAACTGGCAAAGCAGCTTCTTAGCAACTTGGTAAAAAAAGAAACCCCGAAAATAATAACCATAGATCTAATCCAGAAAGAGGTGAGCACCTTCTTTGACCTCACCGTAAAGGATCTTAAATCCAACCAGAAGCAGAAAAAAGTCTCTCAACCCAGACAGATAGCGATGTTTCTTTCGAGAAAATACACCTCATCGTCGTTCCCGGAGATAGGAAACAGGTTCGGCGGGAAAAACCACTCCACGGTGGTCCACGCAGTAAAAAACGTTGAAAAAAAGATTGCCAAGGACCCTTCGGTGTCAAACGCAGTCACGGCGGTTTCGGCCACCCTCGAGAAGTTCATCACATCCTGAACCAGCCAAAGGACAACCTGTTAAAGAAAACTGAAAACACTGTGCAAGAATCTTTGTTTCTGCACAGATGCGCAACAAACAAAATAAGGATGGTGTGAGGACCTGTTGAGAAAAAGAAAAATTATAAACATATCCCGAACCGAAAAACCCAGATATTTCGGGCGGTTTCACTGATTTCACCTTTTTCACAGCAGTTACTACTACTGCTACTAAGAAAGTTTTAAAACTTACTAAAAAGTAGGAATAGTAGTAGAAAGATGCCAAGCCTTGCAATTTATGGTTTTGCAGAGAAAAATGGTTATTATCATATGAAGAAACTATTTACACACAACCGGAAAAAGAAGAGAAGTTCTTTTCTGTTTTTTTCGGAACCGGAGGTTTTTTTCTCAAGATGATGTTTAAAATCAAAGGCGGGGATTTTTCAAGGAAGTTGGGGATGATTCAGGGAGTTGTGGAAAGAAGAACGACCATGCCGATTCTCTCCCATGTTCTTATGAGTTCTACAGACAAGGGCCTGTTTCTGGAAGCCACTGATCTTGAAAACACGGCCAAAGTTTTTTGCGATGCTCAAACCGAAGGGGAATTCAAGATGGCGGTTCCTGCCGGAATCATTTCGGATCTTGTCAGGGAGATAAAAGAGGAAGAGGAGATTTCGGTTACCGTTACCGATAACAACTGGATCGAGGTTGTTACCAGCTCGGGTTCTTTTAAGATAGCGGGGCTTGCAGCCGACGATTTCCCCAAGATACCCGAGGTTTCGTCGGAAAACCTTTTTCAGGTTTCCTCAGAGAAGCTTGAGGAGTTGATATCCAAGACAGTTTTTTCCGTTTCCGACGATGAGATGAGAAGAAGTCTCTCCGGGGTGTTTTTCGAAAAAAGGACAGAGCAGACGCTCAGGCTTGTCGCCACCGATGGTCACAGGCTTAGTTTTGTCGATGAAAAAATAGAGAATCTTAACCTGCCAAAGGACATCCTAGTTCCCAAAAAGGCGGTTATGGAGATGAAAAGGCTTCTTCGTCTCTCGAAGGAAGTCAGAATCGGGAGCAGCGGAAACTTCTTTGTTTTCGAATTGAACGATGAGAACCTTGTTTTCATTTCCAGAGTGATTGATGCTGAGTTTCCAGACTACATGCAGGTGGTTCCGGTCTCGACGAAAAATACAGTCACGGTTGATGCCTCCAAGCTGCTGGTTGCGCTGAGGAGGGTTTCCCTTTTTTCCGCGGACAATGTAAAGGGCGGGGGCAGGTTCGTGGAAATGGCTTTCGGGGAAGGAAGGTTGCTTCTGGGCGCCTATCTTAACACCGGAGAGGGAAAAGAGAGCATACCGGTTGAGTATTCGGGAGACGAGGTGAGGCTTGGTTTCAACTTCACGTACTTCCAGGATGTTCTTGACGCTGTAGGATCTTCTCAAGTGATAATCGGTTTTTCCGGCCACAAGAACCCGGTTTACATAGTTCCCTGCGAGGAAGGTGAAAAGCAGGACGGCTACGTAAACGTAATAATGCCAATGGAACTTGACGCCAAGGCGGCGGAGGGGCAGGCGAGGGGATAATCCTCGTACCTTTAAGATGCTAGGTGGATTCATCGGGGTCGATTTTTCCGGCGGAAAAGTCAGGACCGTAACCGTAAGAAGGGGGCTCAAAGGAACTGAGATCCGCAAAGCCTCTTTTACCGGGGGGCTTGGAACCGGCGATACATCGGCTTTCCTCAAGAACGAAATCTCCCTCGGAACCAGAGCCGTTACCGGGCTCTGCCATTCCCCTCTTCTTCTCAGGGTTCTCAAGTTTCCTTTCTCTGATTCAAAGAAGCTCAGGGGGGTTTACCGCTTCGAGCTTGAGAACTCGACCGGGTTCACCTTGGGGGAGGATGTGCTGTCCGACTACCATGAGGTAGAAAGACCGGAGGGAGCCGAGGCCATAGTTCCCGCTTTTGAGAAGGGGCTGTTTGAGAACTATCTGGCCTCCCTGCGGGAGTCTGGCGTTGACCCGGATCAAGTGACTTTCACTCCGGTTGCTTTTTCTTCACTGGGGGATCTTATTGAAGGGCCTAGACCGCTTCTCCTTATAGACGCCGACCAGGACCATCTCAACTTCTCGTTTTTCGACGAAGGGGGACTCAGCAGGGTGAGGAACTGCGATGACGCCGTCGAGAGAGTGAAAAAATCTCTTGCCACTGATATTCTCGACCTGCCGCAGATAAACAGTGATGATGAGAAGAAAAAAGCGTTTCTTAAAAGTTGCCGCTTCATCGCGGAGGAAATAAGAAACACTATGCGCTATTTTGAGGGAGAAACCGGAGAGGAAATAAAGAGTCTGGTTATTACCGGAGAGATATGCGAGGTAGACGGGGTTGCGAAAGAACTTACCGAGCAGCTCGACCGGGAAGTAAAGAGAATTTTCATAGAGCAGCTTGGTCACAATGACTCTCCTTTTTTCGCAAGGGCTTACGCTCTTGCACTTTACGGAAGTTCCTCAGGCAAAAAGGGAAGACTCAATCTCAGAAGGGACGGATACAGGCCGCGGGGGATGGCGGGAGGCTTATTAAAGGAGTTTCGGGTTCCCGTCGCCCTGTGCGCCGCTCTGCTTCTTGTGGTTGTTTTCGGTCGCGTGACGGAAGTGGTATCCGCCAGGAGCAAAATGAATTCCATACGCTCCGAGATGGAGATGGACCTTAGGAAGGAGTTTCCTGAGGCTGCGGGAACACAGGACCCGGTTGCTTTTTACAGGGGGAAGCTTGAAGTCATCAACCGCAAGCTTGACATATTGAAGCAGGTAAGAGGGGGCCACAGCCCGCTTGAGGTGCTGACGGCGGTTTCCGCCGCCGTTCCGGAGAGCGTGAGTTTCTCTGTTGACGAAATAAGGATCGAAGACGGGGGCAAGGCCAAGATATGGGGCAGGAGCGATTCCTACGAGGAGATAGCGTCGATAGAGAAAGCCTTCTCTGAGTCCGGCAGCTTTACCCAGGTGAAGATGGGACAGGTCGGAAAGGCAGTTAACAGCGGTTTGAAATTCGAGATGTCAATGGTAGTCAGGTGAGAATGAAAGAGTTAATACAGAGACTGGTGCAGGGATTGAAATCACTTCTCTCGGCGGTTCTGGAGAAAACCGAACCCCTAGCGAATAGGGTAAGGGAGCTAGTAAACAGGGGGGAGTTCTCCGCAAGGGATGTCCGCGCTCTCAAGATAGCCGCCGCGGCCTTGGCCGTTTTCATACTTTTTTCTGCCTACAGGGCGGTTTTCCCCGGGGGTTCCGCAGTAAGAAGCGAGGTCAGCCAGGTGAGATTTCAGCTAAACGAGATGAGGTCCCTCAAGGAGGAGTACCGCTACTCAAGGGATCTTCTGGCAAAGGTCAGCGGTTCGATGAAGGAGGAAAGGGAGGCGCTTATTTCGGTGGTGGAGAAGGTGCTCGTCAGAAACGGTATAGACCGCCGCTCCTTTTCCATAAAGGGAACAAACCCGTCGGTTAGGGGGAAGGGAATAAATCGAGAAAGAGCGGTCCTGGTCAAGATAAACAAGGTACCCGTTCCCAGAGTGCTTAATGTTCTCTACACCTTTCAGAAAAGCAAGACCATCCTCAAGGTCTCGGACCTTAGAATAAAAACCAGATTCGACAACCCGAACCTGTCCGATGTCTCGTTCCGACTGTCCACTTTTTCTTTCAGTGAATCGTAAGCGGTAAGAATGAATATAAAGACCAGAATCAAAATGCCGGAAAAAGTCTCCTTCCGCCTTTACGCAGGGATATTCTTCGCGTTTCTCCTGATTTTTCTTCTTTTAGGGTTTCCATGGGACTCGGTTGAAAGAAGAGCCGTCTTCGAGATACAGAGCAACTCCCCGGTTCCGGTTCTGGTAGGCGATGCGGAACTCAAGGGTCTTTCCTCTATCGAGTTCAGGGACATCAGCGTGATCCTCGGGGAAAGGGAGCCGCTTGTGATTGACAGGGCCAGGGTGAGCGCCGGGATTTTCTCCGTTATTTTCTCCGACGACACCCGGATTTCCTTTTCCGTTAATGCCTACGGAGGGAAGATAGACGGCAAGGTTTCGCAGAACATGAAGAAAAACAAGGTTACAAGCGCGGAGGTGGATATAATCTCCCTCGAATCTTCGGCCGTTTCCCGTCTTTTTCTGGGAAACGAGGGGATCTCGGTCAGCGGAAAGGTCGACGGAACCGTAAAGTTTTTCGGAGAGGGGGAAAGCGGAGGGATTTCAAAGATGGAGTATCTCTTGTCCTCTCCTTCTCTTTCGGTAGCCGTGGACAGTGTGCAGGGGTTTGAGGTTAAAGAGGAGTACACGAACCTGAGCGTGGTGCTTCGCGGTACCGCCAACCGCTTTGAATCGCGAGTCGAGAAGTTTTCCCTCACGAACCCCCAGCTTTCCTTGCAGGCGGAGGGAAAAGCCCCGTCTCCGCTTCGGTTAAGAAAGGGAGCCGCCCTTGATCTCTCCGTTACGTTCAGGCCTTCTCCGGAAGACGCAAAGCTTGCTCTTGTCGGCGGTTTTCTTGGTTCCCAGGGGGACGGCACCTTCTCCGGAAGGATCCAGGGAACGCTTGCGGAACCCAGGATCGTAAGGGGCAACGGGGGCAGCTGAGAGCTCCGTTTTCACCCCTGCGGGCTATTTGACTTTGCCCTACCCCCTCGCTATTCTTCTCAAAATCTTCTCCTTAAGACTGGATAATGGCTCCCAACAAAGAACTTGCCTCTGTAAGAAGGGAAATAGATGCCCTCGATTCCAAGTTGCTTGAACTTATAAACAGGCGGGCCGAGCTTGCGATAGAGGTAAGCAGACTCAAGAAAAAGGACTCTCTGGGAGTCTACGACCCGGGCAGGGAAAAGGAGATAGAAAGCAAGATAACGGGAGGCAATCCGGGCCCCCTCTCCAACGAGGATATTCTCTTTGTTTTCAGGGAGATAATATCGCGCTGCAGGTCTCTTCAGCACGACGAGAAAGTCGCTTACCTAGGACCCGAGGGCAGCTTTTCAAACCAGGCCGCGTTTCGGAAATTCGGTGCTTCTTCGGAGTTTGTTCCAGTTTCCAGCTTCGAGGACGTGTTCGAAGCGGTTTACGGCAAGAGGGCCGATTTCGGCATAGTGCCCGTCGAGAACTCGATTGAAGGTTCGGTGGGAGATGTTCTTGACATGCTGGTTGAATGGGATCTCAGCATTTCGGCCGAGTGTTTCGAGCGCATAGAGCACTTCCTGCTTTCCATCGGCGGAGACATCAGTGAAATAAAAACAGTGGCCTCGCATCCCCAGGCGCTCGGGCAGTGCAGGAAATGGATTGCCGCAAATCTCTACGGCGTGGCGCTTGTTGAGACCCCGAGCACCGCGGCGGCGGCGAAGATGGCCGCGAGGGACAAAAACGTCGCCGCGATTGCAAGCGAGTTCTCGGGATCTATATACAATCTTAAGACGATACAGAACCACATAGAGGACAGCCCGCGCAATACGACCCGATTCGTGGTAATGGGAAGGGAGAACCCTCCCCCGAGCGGGGAGGACAAGACTTCAATTGCCTTTTCCGTTAAGGATGAGCCGGGGGCGCTTCACAGGACATTTTTTCTCCCGTTTTCCGAATCCGGCATAAATCTCACCAAAATCGAATCCAGGCCCTTGCGCGACAGGCATTGGGAATACGTGTTTTTTGCTGACTTCTCGGGACACCGCGAGGATAAGGCGGTAAGGGACGCACTTGAGAAGGTGGAAGCCAACTGCGTTTTTCTCAAGGTGTTGGGATCCTACCCCTCCGGAGTACCGGGCTGACGGCGGCCTGGCGGACGAGTCTCCATGGAACCAAGAGCAAGCGTAAAGAACCTTATTCCCTACGTTCCGGGAAAGCCGATCGAGGAGCTTGAGCGGGAGCTAGGAATCCGGGACGCCGCCAAGATGGCTTCGAACGAAAATCCCCTCGGTCCCTCACCGCTTGCGAAAAAAGCGCTTTTAGAACACGTCTCGAATGTTAACCTTTATCCCGACGGGGGCTGCTTTGAACTCCGGCGGAAACTTTCCGAGAAGCTCGGGGTTCCCGAGGACACGATACTGCTCGGCAACGGTTCGAACGAAGTGATAGAGATCGTCGCAAGGACCTTTCTTGAGCCCGGGGACGAGGCCATCTACGGCCGCCACGCGTTTATCGTCTACCCGATCGTCACCCAGTCGCTCGGGTGCTCGCACGTCATCTCCCGGATGCCGGACCTTGCGCACGACCTAAAGGACATGCTCTCTTTGGTCACGGAGAAAACGAAAATCATCTACATCGCAAACCCGAACAACCCGACCGGCACGATAGCGAGAAGGGACGAGCTTGAATGGTTCCTCGAGCGGGTTCCTGAAAATATCGTAATACTTGTGGACGAGGCCTATTTCGAGTACGTGGACGACCCCGAGTATCCGGACACGCTTCGCTACCACTCGGTCCGCGAATCACTCGTGACGGTGAGAACCTTCTCCAAGATTTACGGTCTTGCGGGGCTCAGGGTCGGCTACGGGGTCGCGTCAAAAGAGGCGGTCTCCTACATGCACCGGGTAAGGGAGCCGTTTAACGTGAACTCGGCCGCGCAGGTGGCGGCCTGCGCCGCGCTTGACGACGGGAGACATGTCGCCCGCTCAAGGGAGCTTAACCGCACCGCAAAGGAGTATTTCCGCGAGAAGCTGGGCGAGCTCGGGGTCAGGTACACGGAGTCCCACACGAATTTCGTTCTTGTTGACCTTGAGAGGGATCCGATGCCGGTTTACGAGGCGCTTCTTCGCGACGGGGTCATAACGAGGCCGGTGGGCGGCTACGGACTTAAAACGCACCTGAGGGTAAGCTTCGGCCTCAAGCGAGAGAACGAAAAATTCATTGAATCGCTTGGGAGGGTTCTCGGAAGATGACTTTTGAAAAAGTAGCGGTTGTAGGTCTCGGGCTGATAGGAGGTTCCCTTGCGGCCGCCCTTCGCGAATCGGGGGAAATCGGGGAAATCTTCGGGGTCGAGCGGGACGCGGAGTCACTCCGCTTCGCCCTTGAGAGCGGAATCGCAGATGCGGGCGCTTCCGAAATCGGCCCCGGCATGGCGGGGTCGGAAATAGTTGTCGTCGCAACCTACGTCAACACCATAGCACGGGTGGTCGAGGAGGTTTCCGGATTTGTTTCCCCCGGCACGGTGGTTTGCGACGTGGGAAGCGTAAAGGCTTCTATAGTGAGGGAGATGGAAAAGGGCCCCCGAAATATCCGCTTTGTCGGAGCCCACCCCATCGCGGGGAGGGAAACATCCGGCGTCATGGAGTCTGATCCAGGTCTTTTCTCGGGGAAAAGATGTGTTGTCACTCCCGTGGAAAGCACAAGCCCCGAAGCTCTCTCCGTGGTGAAAACACTTTTTTCGCTAGTTGGAAGCGAGGTGGTAGAGATGGATCCCGAATTCCACGACGAGGTCTTTTCGCTTGTAAGCCATCTTCCCCACGCGGTCGCATACTCCCTTGTAAGCACGGTGGCTTCGAGTGGGGGAGACGGAAATCTTTTTGATTTTTCGGGCGGGGGCCTTGCCGACTTCACTAGGATCGCCGGCAGCTCCCCCGAGATGTGGGCCGGTATTTTCATCGAGAACCGCGAGGCGCTGCTTGGTGCCATCCGCGGCTTTGCGGGAAAGCTCGGGGAAATTGAAAAAGCAGTCGCCTCCGGTAATGTAGAAGATCTGACAGTTCTTTTGAGGGAGGCCCGGGATTCAAAGAGGAATCTCGGGGAGTGAGAAGATAATGTCTGAAAAGGTAAAGAAGACGGACGAGCAGTGGCAGGAGCGGCTCTCCCCCGAGGAGTTTCTTGTCACGAGAAAGAAGGGCACCGAGAGGGCCTTTACCGGAAAGTACCACGACCATCACGAAAAGGGAATGTACACCTGCGTGTGCTGCGGGCAGGAGCTTTTCCGTTTCTCAGAGAAGTTCGATTCCGGCACGGGATGGCCGAGCTTCTGGGAGCCCGTCTCGCGGGAGAACGTGGCGGAGAAGACCGATCACTCCCACGGGATGACGAGAACGGAGGTTTTATGCTCAAAGTGCGACGCCCACCTGGGACATGTTTTCCCGGACGGCCCGCAGCCTACCGGGCTCAGGTACTGCATAAATTCCGCCTCTTTGGATTTCGAAGGAGAGAAGTAGCAGGGAAGTGGCGACGGGTGGGATCGAACCACCGACACAGGCCTTATGAGAGCCCCGCTCTACCCCTGAGCTACGCCGCCCCCGGAAAAAAGGTAATTCGAAAAGCAGGAAATTATACCAGTATCCCATGAGGATTCAACGCGCGGACACGAGGGTTCAGGGGAAATTGCGCGACCCCTGCTCTGTGTAAATCAGCTGGCCGCCACCCCGTTTTTTTTCGTTTCTTCCTTTATGAGCCCCAGTTCCAGAAGTTTCCTGTAGGTCTTGGTGTGGGAGCCGTGGTGGGAGAAGGTTTCTATGTCCCCGGGCTCGTCAATGTCGATGCTGATGTTGAAGTTTCTGTAGATGTCGCAGGGAACGTATCTGCGCTCGGCCTCCTCCCTGTGTTTTCTGAAGCTGTCGTTTCCGAACATCGAGGGTATGCTGTCGGGAGGCTTTCTCAGTATGGCGTTTGTGCCGAACTCATCTTCTGAGGGAACGAGAATCACGGACTTGCCCTTCTTCTCTTTCTCCAGAACGGAGTCCAGGTCCTCACCGGTTATTAAAGGGGCGTCGCCCGGGATCACGAGCACGGATTTCGCACCCATTTTTCTGCAGACCTGGATCGCAAGATCAACCGACGAACTCTCCCCGAGCTGGTTCTCCTCCCTTATGACGTCAAACCCTTCTTCAAGGGCCATGTTCTCCGCTTTCCTGTCAAGCGTAACAACGACCCTGTTATCGGCAAGCTTCGAGTCGCCGACCGCGGAGAACACGTCTTCCAGCATCACGTAGGCAAGTTCGGTTCTCTGCTTGTTGCTGAGCACCGAGGCAAGCCTTTCGTTTGCCCTTGAAAGATCTTTTACGGGAACCAATATGAATTTCAAGACTGCTACCTCGCGGTGGAAACCCCAAACCGGACACTATTCTATCACAAGTTCATTCGTGTTCCCATATCTCTACGGGTGAACCAGTTATAGGGGTTATGCGCTCCTGCCGCTTTTGCAAGAGGGAATCGGTCGAAGGGCTGAATGACCTCTGAATTTCAAAGTTGAATCACATAAGGATATGTAGGAGACTTAGATTGCGTAAGGTTTTGCAGCAGATTACACTACGGTGACGTATTTGCAGTTTTTTGGGAATGAGCCGTGGCAGGCAAGAGTGGATATGACGCAAGGACCGAACAATCTTAGACGCATTCGGGTTGAGGGGTTTAAGTCTATAAAGCAACTCGATTTGCCTATGAGGGATATCAATATACTGATTGGCGCAAATGGGGCCGGGAAAACCAATCTGATTTCGCTGTTCAGTTTTCTAGGCTTTTTATCCCAAGGTAAGTTGCAACGATATGTTAAAACTGAAGGGGGAGCGGAAACCTTTTTCCATTTTGGCACCAAAAACACCGAAAGGATAAAGCTAGACTTGGAGATTGGAAACAACGGCTACAGCGTGGAGTTTTTGCCGAACCTCGACGATGATTCATTGGTTTTTGACGTTGAAAGTTGTCGCCTTGTTGATTCACCGGGAAAATCGCCATGGCCTCTTTATCCAAGGAGAGGTGAAAGTGGCTTGGCGGCCGAAGATCTTAGAGGTCAGCCCGTAAAGTACTACACGAAAAGGTATCTTGACCAATGCAGGGTTTACCATTTTGACGATACAAGCAGCCAAGCCAAATTCAAGAAAAGATTCAGCTTGGACAATTATTATTACCTTGAAGAAGATGCGGCTAATATTGCTCCTTTTCTTTACGACCTGAGAAACGGTCGGCATGATGAAGACCAGCAATCATACAAACAGATTGTTTGCGCAGTTCAGAGCGTGGCACCGTTTTTTCAAGATTTCTACTTGGAACCAACTGGAAAACGAGGAGATGAAAATATTTTGCTGCGGTGGATGCATACTAATTACCGGTCACCATTCAGCGCCAATGTTTTATCGAACGGAACGGCCAGATTTGTCTGTCTCGCAACTCTCTTGCTACAGCCCGCAGATAGAAGGCCCAGCACGGTAATACTTGATGAACCGGAACTCGGATTGCATCCTGCGGCACTTTGTGTGCTTGCCGATATTATCCGCTCGGTATCCGAGGAAACGCAGGTGATTTGTTCTACGCAATCCGTGGTTTTTGCCAACTTTTTCAGTCCTGAGGACTTTGTTGTAACGGAGTTAAAAGACGGAGTCTCAGTGTTCAGGCGACTTGAGAGAGAACAGGTTGAACGATGGTTGGATGAATACGGGATGGGCGACATCTGGTCCAAGAATCTTGTTGGCGGCCGTCCGGAATGGTAAGACTTGCCGTATCAGTGGAGAGACAGACGGAGGAGCGTTTTATAAAAGAAGTTATAGCTCCGCATCTGCAAGATCGAGAGATTTACACTGACCCTGTTTTACTCGGGCGTAGCGGGGGAGATGTTTCGATACCGCGCGTCAGAAAAGATTTAACGAACCTGCTAAGAAGCTTTGACAAAGTGACGACATTTTATGATTTTTACGGATTCAAGGGAAAAGAAGAAGGAGAAAGTAAAAAATCGCTTGAGCGGAAAATCCTCGATTGCGTTAAAAGTTCCCTGCGCGGCCGGCTCATTCCGTATGTTCAGATGTATGAGTTTGAGGGATTGCTGTTTTCGTCACCTGAAGCTATAGAAAGTAACATTCCTCCCCACAGAGGTCTGTCGGATTGGGCGCGAGGAGTGGCAAACGAATTTGGCGGAAGACCTGAGTTAATAAACGACTCAGAACACTTTGCTCCGTCAAAAAGGCTGGAAAGCAAAACGGAGTATCGAAAAACTATCCATGGCCCTCTTGTGGCAAAGGAAATCGGGCTTAGCGCGCTGAGGGAAAAATGCCCGAATTTTGGAGAATGGCTTTCTGAACTGGAAAGTTTAAGGGTGTAATCCTGCTTTTTTGGCTTCAGGCAGTTAGCGGGTCACGTTCCGGTTTGAAGAAGGCCATGCTGTGGATGTCAATTACCTGGATTATCATTAAAGCGATCTATGTGTGATTGAGGGAGGAAAATTATGGCAATGAAGGATCCCGTGCATCCGGGCGTTATCGTACGCGATGATTGTACGAGACCCTAAAGTCTGTCGATTACCGAGTCCGCGAAAGTGCTTGGCGTCACGCACCAGACGCTTTCCAATCTTGTCAACGCAAAAAATATCCGCTTCCGTTGGAATGGCCTATAGACTGTCAAAGGCATTCGGTTCGACTCCGAGAACATGGCTTGGTATGCAGCTGGCATTTGACCTTGCCCACTCGCAGGAGTTGGAAGAGAAGATCAAGGTAAAGCGCGTTTCCGCAGGGCGTGGATCAAGAGCGAGAACAGCTCCGCGGTCGGGGTAAAACAGAGAACCCGGCCCGTATCCGCCGTCCCGGGCTTTATTGACAATAAAAGACACCTGTATATAGAATGATTAGCGAAACTAGCCGTTATACCGCGAAGAAAGGAGCCCAGTCTAACAATGACCCGCAAAACCGTTTTAAAAAGAGAAACATCAGAAGTCAGCGCCAGCGTCGAGCTTGATCTCGACGGAACCGGAAAATTCGATATATCGACCGGGGTGCCGTTTTTCGACCACATGCTGAGCCAGTTCGCAAAGCACGGCTACTTTGACCTCACGGTCAAGGCCGAAGGGGACATTGACGTTGATTTCCATCACACCGTAGAGGATGTCGGGATAGCGATCGGGGAGGTCTTCTCGCAAGCCCTCGGAGACAAGAGGGGGATCACCAGATACGGGCACGCCATAATTCCCTTTGACGATGTGCTTGTAGTGGCGGCAGTTGATCTGAGCGACAGGCCCTGCTTTGTTCTGAAGGGAGAAATTCCCGCGGGCAAGGTCGGGGACTTTGACTCGGAGCTTGCCGAGGAGTTCTTCAAATCCCTTACGAATTCGCTTCGCTGCAACCTGCACATCGAATTTCGCCACGGAACGAACCTGCACCACATAATAGAGGCCATGTTCAAGGCCCTGGGGAGATCCATGGACACGGCATCATCGCTTGACGGGCGCCGCGACGATATTCCCTCGACCAAGGGTACGCTCTAGTGATTTCCATAGTGGATTACGGGATGGGAAACCTGAGGAGCGTCGAGAAGGGGTTCACCTCCCAGGGAATCGAGGTCCGCGTTACCGAGGATCCGGGCGACATAGAGGGCTCAAGCGGCCTTGTGCTTCCCGGAGTCGGGGCGTTCGGCGACTGCGTGAGGAGTCTTCGCGAGCGCTCCATGACCGGGCCCATAAAGGATTTCATCGCAAGCGGGCGGCCGTTTCTTGGGATATGCCTCGGCTTCCAGGTCCTGTTCGAGTCAAGCGAAGAGGCTCCGGGGGAAGAGGGGCTAGGGGTATTCAGAGGGAAGGTCGTCAAGTTCCGCGTCTCGGAGAAGAAGCTTAAGGTGCCCCACATGGGCTGGAACAGGGTTAGCGCGCCCGAGCAGAGTTCCATACTCGAAGGGATACCGCAGCGCAGCTGGTTTTACTTCGTTCACTCCTACCACGTGGTTTCTGACGAGCCCGGCGCAGGTGTTCTGCTCTCCGATTACGGGGGGGAGTTCGAGGCGGGGGTCATTTCGGGAAACCTCTTCGCCTTTCAGTTCCACCCCGAAAAAAGCTCTGATTACGGGCTCATGATCTTGAGGAATTTCTCGAAGCTCTGCCTTGAGAACTGATCTTTCTCCCTTCCGTAGGCCGCCTCGTACGCGGCGTAGCTCCTTATGATTTTCTTTACGTAGTTCCTTGACTGCTCAAAAGGGATTTCCTCTATGAATTCGTCTATGTCGAGTGTCCCGTTTTTCTCATGCCACGTCTTGGCGCTTGTGGGGCCGCCGTTGTAGCCGGCCAGGCTTATGGCGAAGTTGCCCTCGAAGATCTCCAGCAGCCAGCTCAGGTAATAGCATCCCAGTTCAAGATTTATGTCCGGGGAGAAAAGCTGGGAAGCCTGAAAATTGCTAAGACCCGCCTTGGGCGCCGTCTCAAGCGCCGTCGAGGGAAGAAGCTGCATGAGTCCCCTAGCGTCGGAAACCGAAACCGCCTCCCTGTCGAAATGGCTTTCCTCCCTTATGAGGGAATAGACCAGGAACTCGTCAAGTGAGTATTTGCGCGAAAAAAACCTCACCCGCTCCTCAAAGCCCTTAGGAAAGGAGAAGCGGAGCGCCTCGGGAGAGCTGATGCCGGTTGCCAGGCTTATGGAGGTTTTGTAATCCCGTGCCTGCAGGTAGAGAGAGGCGAGATAGAGCCGCTGCGCGGCTGTTTTCGCCTGGGACCGAAGAAGCTCGGCCTCCCCGAGAGCGAGATCGTATATCCCGGCCTTGGCGAAGAAAAGGAATTTCTTGAGCGCGGGGTTTTTCCCGAAAGGGTTTCCCGGCCAGGCAGCGGCGGGAGGCGGGGACTGAGGCAGGTTTTCCCTGAGCTTCATCTTCGCGAGAGCCGAATAGTAGGTGATTTTCGGGGATTCGGCGAGTTTTCCAAGCGCGAACAGCGCCCCGGGCTTGTCCCCCGCCCGCTCGGCCGCCCTCGCGTACCAGTAAACAAAGCGCTCCCGGTCTTTCCCCCCAGCCCAGGCGCGGTCGGAGAAAACCTCAAGTGCTTTTGCGTACTCCTTTTTCCTGTAGTGCATCCACCCGAGGTTCCACGCGCTTTCCCGGGCCTCTTCCCTTTTGGGGTATTTCTCGATGGCCAGGCGGTAGAGCCGGTGAGCCTCTTGCTGTTCTTCGCGCAGGTGGCGGAGCCTTGCGGCCTTAAGAAGCGACTTCACCGCCCAGGAGCTTTTGGGGTTAAGCTTGTGGAGTCTCTCGAAGACTGCTATGGCCTCTTCTTCCCTCTCCATGCTCATGAGAGTCACCCCCCTCCAGTAAAAGGCCTTCGGGGAGTCGATCCCCGAGAGTATCTTTAGGGCTTCGGGAAACCGGGCGAGCCTGTATAGGCAGATGCCGGTTTTCGTTTTCACCGCGCTTGTCCGCGGTGCCCCGGAGAAAGCCTCAAGCGCCCCCTCCCAGTTACCGGCCCTGAACATGACCTCCCCTCTTTTTTTGAACTGCGCCGGCGAAGGGACAAAGACTTTTCCGTTTTTCGTGTAAAGCTCGAATACGTAATCCGAGAAGCTCACTTCAGGGTGCTCGCTCCATATCCTCTCGAATATCTCGGAGGCCGTGGGGAAGTCTCCCTGTCTTTCCTTTATCTCGCCGAGGTTTTTAAGGTAAACGGCCTTTTTCCACCTGCTGTCGGTCAGCTTGGCGAGGTAAGAGTATGTTTTTTCCGCCTCGGCGAGGCGTTTGTTTTCAAGGTGAATTCCCCCAAGCCGTTCACGGGCGTCATGGCCGACCGCCGAGTCCGGGTGGTGTTTCAGCATCTTTAGGAAAAGCGCCTCGGCCCTCTCCTTCTGCCCGAGGCCTAAAGCCGCCTCCGCTTCGTAGTAAAGGATGTAGTCCTCTATGAAGGTGAGCTTATCCTTTATTCCGGCGAGAGCCCCGAGCACCTCGGCGTGCTGCTGCGCCCGGGCGTGGCAGTAGACCTTGAGAAACCGCGCCTCGAGTGTTTCCTCCGTGGATTGCAGGGCCTTTTCGCAGTCGGCGTAATCGGCGCGCGCGCCCTCGGCCGCGGCGGCCAGGAGAAACAGAGCAAGGAGAAAGACGCTGAGTGTGGCCTTTTTCGGTTCCATTACCTTGAGTTCTCCGTAGCAAGAAGGTCTCTTATGCCCTCCCCGAAGAGATTAAAGGAAAGCGCCGTTATGAAAATCGCCACGCTGGGAAACACTATAAGGTGGGGGAAGGTCCTTATTCCCTGCCATCCGGTGCTCGCAAGCGTTCCCCAGCTCGCCTCAGGCGGGGATATCCCGAGGCCGAGGAAGCTCAGGGTGGATTCGGTGAGAATCGCGTAAGGGACCGAAAACGTGACGGTGACTATGAGGGGACTGAGAGTGTTCGGAAGTATGTGTCTTGCGAGGATGGTACGCGGCGAGGCCCCGAGCGCCCTTGCCGACTCGACGTACTCGAATGACTTTATCTGAAGCACGCTTCCCCTCACTATCCTAGCAACCCTCATCCATGACATCACCCCGAGAGATATTACGATGCCCGTAACCCCGGTTCCGATGACGAGAGTGAGAAGAACGATCAGCAGAAGGTCGGGAACGGCGTAGAACACGTCAACCGTGCGCATTATGAGCTCATCTGTTTTGCCCCCGGCGTATCCCGAAACCGCCCCGAGAACCGTTCCGATTACAAGCGCCATCGCGGCGGTACCGACGGCGACCGCGATCGATATCCTCGAGCCGTGAATTACCCTGCTCAGAAGATCGCGACCTTCCTGGTCCGTTCCCATGAGGTGCACCGAGTCGGGAGCGCGAAGCGCGTTTGCGAAATTCGTCTGGTCGTACTCGTACGGGGAGAGAGCGGGCGCGAAGATCGCGACCAGAATTATAAGGAATATTACCGTTCCCGTGATTATTACCTGGGTTTTTACGTACATGCTGTCTTGGGCCCGGGACGCTCAGGCGTCCTTTCTGTGAGAGGCCCGGACTACCGTCTTTATTCCGCCGCGGACATTGAAGTCGCCTGTTACCTCGACAAACCTCGGGTCGCACGCGGAGACGAAGTCGTTAAGGATCCTGTTCGTCACGTGCTCGTGGAACTCACCCGTGTTCCTGTAGGAGAACATGTAGAGCTTAAGGGACTTAAGTTCCACGCAGAGCCTGTCGGGTACGTATTTTATTGTGATGGTCGCAAAGTCCGGCTGCCCGGTTTTCGGGCAGACGCAGGTGAACTCGGGACACGATATCTCGATTTCGTAGTTCCTCTCCGGGTTTTTGTTCTCGAAAGTCTCCAGGATTTCCGGGTTCGGTTCGTCCATGGGCCAGAAAACGCCGCGCGGCCTTTGCGGGCGCCACCTCCGTATCCGCTAATTTACTTGGATGGCCCCGAGTAATCAACCCCGGCTGCGGGGGTTTTCACCGGTTTGACACCGCGGGGTTTAGAGTAAATAATTTTCTCTCCGCACTCTGGGGCATCGTATAACGGCAGTACAGCGGACTCTGGATCCGCTAGTCTAGGTTCGAATCCTAGTGCCCCAGCCAGCCTCCGTTTCTGGCGAGTTTTTCAGCACGGCAATATCAAGATTCACTCGTTTTTGCCTTTGACAAAAAACTTAGCTATATTGTTGACTAGAAGTTGATCGAGGTTATTTGGTTATGTCTGTTGTTAATGTTCACCAAGCTAAAACTCATCTGTCTCGCCTTCTGGCGCAGGTCGAGGCGGGCGAGGAAATCGTGATCGCCCGCAGGGGGGAACCGGTTGCGCGACTTGTCGGCTGCAAGCCCAGAGGCAAACGGCAGCCCGATGTCCTCAAGGGGAAGATTGTCCTGCCGGAGGATTTTTTCGAGCCGCTGTCGGAGGATGATCTGGGAGCTTGGGAGGGAAAATAGCGTTGCGGGCGTTGCTGGACACCCATGCTTTTCTTTGGTGGCTTGCAGACAGTGAGCGTCTGTCCGACCCGACGCGCCGGATGATTGCGGACGAGGAAAACGACATCTTTGTCAGCGCGGCGTCTGCTTGGGAAATTACTACCAAGTACAGGCTCGGCAAACTTCCCGAAGGAGCCGTGGCAGCCTTTGATGTTGTCGGCAACATTGCCCGTCAAGGCTTCCGGGAACTCATGATCAGTGTTGCTGATGCCGAACGTGCTGGCTTGCTGCCTGGCCCGCATCGCGATCCGTTCGACCGCATGCTCATTGCTCAGGCCTTGGCGCGCGATTTAGTGGTTGTGTCGGCTGATGCGGTGTTTGATCGGTATGGAGTCAATCGATTGTGGTAGTCGTAATTCATTAGAAATCGAGCATGTATAAGAGGTTGCTATAATGTCTGAACACAAGCCGTTACCTGAGGTCGGAGGAAGACAACCCGCTCAGGTCAAGCCTGACGATGAGGCTGAATCCGGTCTTTTCTTACGTATTTCCAGTTCGTTGAAAGGCACAGTCACTGTATCGCCGGGTGTGGATTTGACCTTGCCTGTCGGCAGGGAATGGGGTGTCGCTGAACAATAAAAACGGATTGGCCGAAGCGAAGTCACTCCATTATCTCGAATCTGAATATGTCCGGTCTTGAGAAGTGCCCAACGGAGTCTATGACGGTCTTTGCCCTTATTATCTGGTCAAGCTCTATTTCGGCGTAGAGGATCTCTTCCTTTCCGTACACGGGACCGGCGATGTACTGCCCTCTCGGGTTTAATATGCCGCTTCCCCCGGGGTAGTCCCAGATCGTATGCTCTTTCAGGGGAAAGGAGTCGGGAATCATGTCCTCTTCTATGAACCCGGCTGAGATTATCACAAACACCTGCCCCTCAAACGCGTACTGGCGGCTTGCGAAATCCATAGTGTCCTTAACGAATGCGTGCCCTCCCCAAAGCCCCACGTGCACCTGCTCCCCCTTGGTGAACATCGCGTACTTCTCAAGGGTCATGTGGTGCTCGTAGCAGAAAAGCCCCCCTATTTTTCCGACTTCGGTGTCGAACACCCTTACGTCCTCGGCGGTTCCGTTCGCCCAGACGCATTTCTCGCTGTCAATCGACATGAGCTTTCTGTGCCTGCCCAAAAGGGTGCCGTCCTTGCCGAAGTAGAGTATGGTGTTATAGAGGGTTCCTCCCTCTTTTTCGTTAACCCCTATTACGACGCAGGTCTTGGCACGCCTCGCTGCGTCGCCGATTCTTTTCGTGTCCTCTCCAGGAACCTCGACCGAGTTTCTGTGAAGCTCGACGTGGGCGTCCATGGTGAGTTTCTTCTCGGCTCCGAACCCGAGGTCCTTGGGCCAGTAGGGATAAGTGGGTATGAAGGCCTCGGGGAAAACCACGAGTTCCGCCCCGTTTCCCGCAGCCTCCTTTATGAGTTTGAGGACTTTATCGACCGTGCCCTTTTTGTCGAGAAAAACGGGAGCGGCCTGCACCGTCGCCGCCGTAAAGGATTTTCCGTTGCTCATAATGGGTTATTATATAACGAAAATTTGAGAAAAGGCAGGCTCATTCCGAGCTTCTGTTTCTCTTTTGAATCGGGGCGTGGCCCGCCTCTTTTTCATAGCGCTTGGGTTTCGTGGTCCGAAGTGACCAAGGTTGCGTGATCTGACTCGATTTTCTTCTGGAATCCCTCAGGAATATCATCCCACACAAACAGGTCCACCCGAAACGGAAGATCGCTTTGTTCAAGAGCTTCTTGAAGATCGCAGACTTGTCTTCTCTGCTCGCTTCGGGCGAATACCACCATATCAAGATCCGAACTCTTTTTTGCGGTGAGCCTAGCACGGGAACCGTATACCCAGACGCGGGTATTCGGAAGATGCTTTTTAAAGGGTAGGCAAAAATTATACTCGTCAACAACCCATCCCGAAGAAGCGCTCTCATTTTTCTGACATGAACATCTCCTTAATAATCGCCGCCCGCGAACTGCGAGCCACAAAAATTCCCAGAATTTCCGTGTCCGGATACCGCCTTTGGAGCAAATGTTCAGCGGCTTTAAAGTGCCTTCCCGTAGTGAGAAGATCATCGAACAAAGCGATTCTCTTCGGCGGGGGAAGAGCGGCTTGTTCGTTAAAACGATAGTTGCTAATCAAATCTTCAAGAGACTGACGCTGATCGGCTTTGTGATCCGCGACGGTGCTTTCGAGTTGCAGAATCAGTTCGCGGATATCAAGGTTGCGGCGGAACTTTTCACCCAGTCTCCTGAGCACTCTGAGCATGCGGTCGTCATACCGCGGAGATCCTCTGACTTCCGACGGAGGAATCGGAACCAGCGTTACGCTCCGAAGCCACTCGGCTCTAAGTGATTTTAGAAATGCTTCTGCTATTTTCTCTATCGCCTGTTCCTTGTACCGCCATTCGGGTCGGCCTTGTCTCTCTGGGGACTTCTTGAAATTGAGAATCAGATTGTTGACTTCGCTGAACTTGTAGCCGCGGTTCGGGGTATATTCCCAAAGAAAGAAACATCTGTCACCGGGCTCAAGAAAATGATGCTCCGGGCGGGAAAGATCATCGATTTCGGAAAGCTTAACAACCAAGGTATCTCCTTATGTCTTCATAGTCGGCAACCCGCACGGCTCCTTTACTCGCAAACTTTTCGGGCCAGGTAAGAGCGGGGTTTCGAAAGCAACTGTCCAGAATGAAAAGTTTCCTGCCCTGCTCGACGGCCGCTTCAGCCTGAAACCGCGTTCCCGAAGTCTCGCCAGCTTCGACAATGACTGTCGCTTCGGCAAGCGCGGACATCGTCACGTTGCGCTGCGGAAAAAAGAATCGGTTACCTTGAGGTCCCTGCTGAGAGTATCGCCATACAGGAATCTGGCTTATGAGCAGATGCTCTTTCGCGATACGCCTCTGAAGTTCCGCATTTTCTTTAGGGTAGGTCTCCGAAAGAGGAGTACCTATCACCGCTATCGTCCACCCACCATTTTCGATCGCGGCAGTATGTGCGACCGTATCAATCCCCGAGGCCAGCCCCGAAACTATGGTGAACCCGTCTTTGACCAGTTTTCTGACGAGGCTGCGCGTCCGGGCCTTCCCCTTCGCAGACGGGTTGCGAGTGCCCACGACGGAAACCGATCTCGTGTAAACTAAGTCCCACAATCCCTGGAAATAGAGCAGTTCAAGAGGATGAGCGGCATCGCGAAGCCCTTCGGGGTATTCCCATGTACCGTAAACACGGACTCCGAATTGATCGACTCCAGCATCCGCAAGCAAGCCGCGGACGCGGCCAGCAAACTCATAGGCCGTTGCCTCGTCAACGAAATCGGACAGAACCGATTCCGGACCGCGGCGCATTTCGGCAAGCTTCTTAAAAGACATGGCCTTCCCGCTCCAAAGCGCTTCGTAGGCACCCATTTCCCTGAAGGCGGAGACGGATGGCAGTTCCGGTTTTTCAGGTTCGAAAAGAAGTTTCTCGCTCATGAAAATCTCCACGCGGGCCGGATTCTTGATTTCCGCTCCAATACCCGCATGCCAGCACAAAGATGATTTTTACGAGGGAATTCAGTTCCCGGCCAAATAGTTTACATGGTATTTCCGCAGCCATGAAGGTCTCTGCTGGTTCACCCCTCACAAGTACGGAATCACCGTGCTCCGCCACCGCAAAGGATTTTCCGTTGCTCATAATGGGTTATTATATAACGTAAGTTAAAAAAGCAGGGTTTCTTACCCGAAAGCGAGGAGGATAATAATGGGAAGACTTACTGGAAAGACCGCGCTCATAACGGGCGGGGGAGAGGGAATAGGAAAAGCAACGGCGCTTCTGTTCTCAGCAGAGGGCGCCAATGTGGGCATAATGTCGAGAACCGCGGAGAGACTTGACGAGGTGGTGGCGGAGAACCCGGGTCCCGGGGAGATAAAGGCCTATCCCGGGGACGTTTCAGCGGAAGAGGACGTAAAGAGGGTGGTCGAGGCCTTCTACGGTGATTTCGGAAGCGTGGACATATTGTTTAACAACGCCGGGATCCTAGAGGGCGGCACGGTGGTAACGACCTCTAACGAGGTCTGGGACCGCACGATCGACATAAACGTGAAGGGGGTCTTTCTCGTAAGCAAGTACGTGGTTCCGCTCATGGCAAAGCACGGCGGGGGCTCCATAATCAACAACTCAAGCGTGCTCGGCATCGTGGGGATGGAGGGTTGCGTGGCGTACAATGCCTCGAAAGGGGCCGTGAGGCAGATAACGAGAAGCATGGCTCTTGATCACGCGAAGGACAATATAAGGACGAACTCCGTCTGCCCCGGCTACATAAAGACCAAGATGGATCCCGAGTTCATGGGGAACCCCCCGGACGCGGAGGAGCAGCTTGACGCGATAGCGGCCGACATGATTCCCTTGGTGAGAAGGGCCGAAGCGGAGGAAGTGGCCCACTCGGTTCTCTACCTGGCTTCGGACGAGGCCCGGTACGTTACGGGTTCCGATCTCGTTATAGACGGGGGCTGGACCACTCTTTAGGCGCACGGAAGAAAAAAGCAACTAACGACAAAGGAGGAATTTCAAATGGAAGTTTTTGAAGCGATGGGCACCAGGAGAAGTTTCCGGTTCTACAAGCCCTGGAAAGAAGTTGAGGACTGGAAGATACAGAAGATGCTCCAGGCGGCGCGGTACTGCTCCTGCCAGGGCAACTGCAACTCGACCGAGGCGATAGTTATAGACAAGAGGACCTATCCTTCCGAGAAGTTCGAGAAGATAGTTGAGTGCGGCTCCGCTTTTAACGAGATTCACCTGCGCCAGGCCCCGATTATCGTGGCGTGGCTGATAAACATGGACGCCTGGTACAAGGAGCTCATACAGACCTTCCAGGTGCTGTTTCCCGCGAGGGCCATAACCGCGGCCCACGGCTGGACCTACAAGATCCTGACCGAGAACACCTATCCGAGGCTCATGAGCTTTCCAAAGGACAGGGCGGAGGATCTCCTCAGGGTCGAGGCGGGCCAGGCCATAGCGAACGCCATGCTCGCGGCCACCGACATGGGACTCGGGTGCTGCCTTATCGCCACGGGGAGAAAGCCTGCAGAGTTCCCGAAAGTGCTCGGAACTCCGGAGAACATAGTTCCCATCTGGCTCATGACGGTTGGATATCCGGCCGAGGATCCCGGGCAGAGGCCGAGGAAGAGGTTTGACAGGCTCTATCACTCAAACGAGTACGGGACTCCGCTTGCCGAGGACCAGGACGTCAGAAAGGAGCTTGAGGAGCAGAAGCTCATACAGCCCATGGACCCGCTTCCGGGAAGGGAGGAGGAGCTTCGCCACATATGCAGGATGTTCGGTTTCACGGAAGACATGTGCGACATGCCGAAGGAGAAGGTCCTTGAGATGTACGAGGAGGACTCTCCCTATTACGGAGAACTTCCCCCGGGTCTTGAGGAAAGGGGAGTCTGATCTCTTATATATAATAAGGAAAAGGGCGCGGCTGCCTTCGGGGTCTCTCCCGAGGGGGGTCGCCCTTTTTTGCGTCATTGCTTTTTGTACTCACATTTGCAGAGGTTCTGCCTTATGTGTGCCACCACATTGTCTATGTCCTTGGGGCGAAAGGCGATGAGTAACGGTGGCTACGCTTTGGGCATATAGCGTTTCGCCGTTTACCGGGATTTACGCCTTTGGTTTTCCGCTGTGCTGAAAAACTGACTGTGCGTCTGCCGGGTTTCTGGGTCTGGATGGTTGAAACGCCTTGGCTTGGATTTCATGGAAGTGCGGGGATAGCATCTTCTGTAGTCTCCACTGTGGCAATAAATCTTTTGCCAAAAAACTTATTGCCAAAAAATCCTTTGTCATGTGTTCTGTTTTTCATCCTGATCTGAACGGGAGACAAGCGAATGCGGAAAAATTAACTTTTTCCCTGAAGTCCGAATTGTTCTGGAAGCGAGCACTCTGGTGCTTTTCTTGAATCTACAGGTTCAGGAGAGCCATGGAAAATCCTTTGTAGATACTACTCCTTTAACCTTCTTAAGGGTTCTTTGTTGAAAACAGCCGTACCGTAAAACGTTCGTTTTCTTCAATCAGTTCGGGGTCAGAGCCGTTGTGCTCCTTCATTCCTTTTATGATTTTTCTGGGTACGCCCATTCCCATATGCTCCAGATATCTGTAGTCGCGCATAAAATCCTTGAGCAGATTGTTCCGGGCTGCCCGGGTACCGAGGCGCATGCGTTCCGGTGTTATGCCGTTTGGAAGCTTTCCGGGCGAGATTACTTCCAGCCGGTCTTCGTAAATCGCAAGCTCAATATCAGTACCTGAAAGAAGATAGTCTCTGTGAATCAGGGCATTTACTATGGTCTCCCTGATTACTTCCTCCGGGTACGTCGGAGTATCCACACGACGCGCTCCGTCTTCGAGATAGGAATGCACGGGTGTGTTTCGGCGGACAAAACTCACCGCCTGCTCCACTAGGCCCGCCTCAAGAAGGGTTCCGCTGGGGTCCATAAGCGGCGTCATTGCCCCCCGTAGCTGTTTTCGTTCTTTTGCCTCGTATTCCTTTTCCGTCCCCTGGTATGCGACGGCGTCAATTCCGGCTTGGGGCAGATACCGGTTCGGCGTGATTCCGAACAGCAGAATGCCGGCGAGAGTTATTCCCTCTTCCGTTAAAATTTCGGTATTTATCAGAAGATTCAGCCATCCCGCGTCGTCACCGTCACCGGGAACCTCCTGCTGGCGAACACGTCCGAAGTAATCCTTAAGGCGGCGACGGTCAAGGTCATTGATTGTCGTTCCGGAAACAGGCTGCGTTTCAGCGCGAATCATGCCCCGCTGCTGGAATAACCGCCCAAGTTCCTCCTGAGTTGATTCCCGGCTTTGCGTTCCTACCCTTATATAGTAAGTGTGTCCGTTATTATGCCATTGGCTGTGTACGTGGCTGCTGCGCGGAACACGTACAATTGCGACATCCTTGCCGGGTTCCACTTCTTTTATTATTTCAAAAAACGGTATTATGCCCGGTCTGATCTTGTCCCTGCACGCATTCATTACCCATTGTTCAAGACGGTCCCGGGTAAGGCCCGATACGGTTCCGTCATCCTCAACGCCAAGAAGCACCATTCCGCCGTCGAGATTGGAAAAGGCGACAAGTTCTTTTGCCAGGTTGTAGTTTCGCAAGGTGTCGCGTTTGAACTCAACGCCCGAATTCTCACCGTTGGCTATAATTTCCAGAAGTTCTGTTCTTGTCATCGTGGCTGGGAATCCGTATTTGGAACTAGGGACGGAGCATCGCAACTCTCGTCCTTATATTTATGGAAGAACCTAGCGTCGAGCTCCATGTCAGAATCAAATCTCAGAACTTCAGACCGCAAGCACATAATCTTTGCTCTTCCGATTCCGGTATTCACATTCAATGCTCCGCAAACGACATCTCGGAAAAATATATCCGTTTCGAAAAGCTGTGATAAGCCCCGCTATACGCTACTGCTTCTTGTACTCGCATTTGCAGAGGTTCTGCCTTATGTGCGCCACCACGTTGTCTATGTCCTCGGGGCTTATTATCCCGGCCCAGGCGGTCATCATCGGGGATTTGCCGACTGCCGCTCCGCCGTTTGTTATCACGTTAACCAGGTACTCGTCCGTGTAGGTCTCGAGGATCGCGGCGCTCGAGAGGTCCCTCGGCTTGGGGTCAAGGGCGGCTGCCGCGACCCCGTCGCCAAGCCCCGTGGGGCCGTGGCAGGTCGCGCAGAAGGTGGTGTAGATTTCCTGTCCCTTAGCGCTGTCGGCCGCCTGTGAAGGCCCGGCAGCAAGAAAGAGCGCGCAGGAAAAAACAATCGTTGCGAGCAAGATTCCGTTTTTCATTGTTCTTTGGCCTCTCTGCGGGAAAAAGTTTGATTCGGGGAAAAGCTTCCCTCGTCTTTGAGTATATCTTTTTTGCCTTTATAATCAACTGTGGAGGTGGCTTTGCGTGAGCGCCCCGGGCGAGGAGATAAAGGCGAAATGGTAGAGATAAAGTACTGCACGCGTTGCGGCTGGCTTCCGCGATCCGCCTGGATGGCGCAGGAGCTTCTGGGCACTTTCGGGGAGGCGCTCGGCGGGGTGTCGCTCGTTCCCTCAAGCGGCGGGATCTTCGAGGTGCGCGCGGGAGGGGAGCTTGTGTGGTCGCGGAAGGAGGCGGGAAGGTTCCCGGAGATAAAGGAGCTTAAGCGCGCGGTGCGGGACGCAGTGTGTCCGGGCATGGACCTCGGTCACACGGATTCGCTTTGAGTGCCGGGCGTATTCCCCGCGGAGGCGTTTTTGACAACTGCTCCGGGTGCGTGTAGAAATCTGCTTTTGCGGCAAGGCGAAGAGCAAGGTTTAAGGGATGCCGAACAACAGCTACATACACATATTCGATACGACGCTTCGGGACGGAGAGCAGGCCCCGGGCTGCAGCATGACCTCGGAGGAGAAGCTTCGGGTCGCCTACCAGCTCGAGCGCCTGGGGGTGGACATAATAGAGGCCGGGTTTCCCATATCCTCAGAAGAAGACTTCCAGTCCGTAAAGAAGATAGCGCAGAGAATAAAGGGCTGCCAGATAGCTGGCCTCTGCAGGGCGAGTGCGAAGGACATAGACCGCGGCTGGGAGGCCGTGCAGCACTCTGAGAGCCCGAGGATACACACCTTCATCGCCACCTCTGAGATACACCTCAAGCACAAGCTGAGAAAAACGAGGGACCAGGTGCTCGAGATGATAAGCGGCGCCGTAAAGCACGCAAGGAACTACACAGACAACGTCGAGTTCTCCTGCGAGGACGCGACGCGCACGGACATCGACTATCTCTGCACCGCGGTCGACGTGGCCGTCCGCTCGGGGGCCACCACCATCAACATCCCCGACACGGTCGGGTACACGATTCCAGAGGAGTTCGCCTACATAATCCATACGCTCGTTAAAAACGTCCCTAACCTCGACGACGTGATCCTGAGCGTCCACTGCCATAACGACCTCGGCCTTGCGGTAGCTAACTCCCACGCCGCAATAAGCGAGGGGGCAAGGCAGGTTGAGTGCACGGTTAACGGCCTAGGGGAGAGGGCGGGCAACGCCTCGCTTGAGGAAATAGTTATGGGACTGAGCGTGAGAAGCGACAAGAAGCCCTACGGCTTCGGGATAAACACGACGCAGATATATCCAACGAGCAGGCTCGTTTCCCAGGTGACGGGGGTTAACGTTCAGCCGAACAAGGCCATAGTCGGGGCGAACGCCTTTGCCCACGAGGCGGGCATCCACCAGGACGGGGTGCTTAAGGAGAGCATAACCTACGAGATAATGACCCCTCAGGAAGTGGGGATTCCCTCTAACCAGATAGTGCTCGGCAAGCACTCGGGGCGCCACGCGTTTCGCGACCGCCTGGAGGAGTACGGATACGTTCTCGAGCCTGAGGCTTTCGAGAACGCGTTCACGAAGTTCAAGGCGCTTGCCGACAAGAAGAAATATGTTTTCGACGAGGACATAGAGGCGCTCATAAACCAGGAGTTTCTGCGCTCCTCTGATTATTACGAGTTCACGGCCGCTAGCTACTCGGGCGGAACGGACTCATCGCCCGAGGCAAGCGTCACGATCATGGAGGGCGGGGAAGAGATCTCGGTCCGCGAGACGGGCTCGGGGCCGGTTGATGCGATTTTCAAGGCGGTTAAGAAGGCGACGGGGCTTGATCCCAGACTTGAGAATTTTTCGGTATCGTCTATAACGGGTGGAACCGACGCGCAGGGAGAGGTCACGGTGAGGATATCTGACGATGGAGTTATATCGCAGGGACAGGGAGTGGATACGGATATTTCCGTAGCGAGCGCGAAGGCCTTCGTCAGTGCGCTTAACAGGCTTCGCTGGAGAAAGGAGCATCCGCGGCGGGGCTCTGAGCTTAAGGGGATTTAACATTGGGAATTATGAGAGCGTGAATCACAGCGTAGGTGAGTATGTAAAGGGAATGGCTCATACAAACGGAATCGAAAGCTTCTGGGCCACTTTGAAAAGGGGATACTACGGAACCTATCACAAAATATCTCCGAAGCACTTGGAGCGTTACGTTACCGAGTTCGCTGGAAGACATAATGTCCGAGAGATGGACACGGTAGACCAAATGGCATTCGTAGCAAAAGGCATCGTGGGGAAAAGGCTTAAGTACAAAGAACTCATCGGTTAGGTTTGTGGAACCATGTCTTCCTGTCAAGAAAGCTTGTCCTCAAAAACTCTTTTCTCATCAAATATAGCCCCTAAAGACGGGTAATGAGACGCAATGGTCAAAGCCACTTCCACTTCCCATTTCCCGCGGTCAACTGAACTAGGAATACGTATAGTGACCTCCGGTTTAGTCTTCTTTTCTTCACTCATAAATTTCCCTCCTTACGAAGCCGGAAAGCCCGTGGCTTGCGTCCCATTATTCGGCACTGGACTCAGCAAGAGGACGAGCATAACTAGTCGATATCTCTTTGAACTGAGCGTTTCTTCTTATTGAACTAAGAACCCTCTCCATCTCCTCTTGAGAGAGCTCTTCCCCTGAATTCAAGTGGAAGCATTCTTTGGAAAAAGTTAGAGTCCCGATCTTCCTGATAGGTTCAGGAGACGAACTTATAGACATGGCGGTAACAACACTTCCCTTGTATATTTCCCACCCAAGCCCAGATTGATCAGCCTCTAAAACTATAAAAATTGTTTCTCGTTTAGTCATGTTGCCTGTCTTAAAATAACTACAAGGAGACTAAGAGCAAGACCTGACAATACAATTACAAGCCATGTTATCCATTTATGTGCATTAAGCTGTTCATGAACTATAAAAGTTTTAATCTCTTGCAAAGTTGCCTTGTCGGGATAAAACTCCATTTTTAATTTGAGGTGGGCTATTTCTTCTTCTAACTGCCTAACGTTCTCATCTGCCATCGGTCTCCTCCCATAGCGTACGTAGTACCTTTTTGTTTCAAAAGAGTCTTCCAAGCCTAAATCTAGGCATTCTAAGCTTGGGTGCTTTTGCCTTTGGTAGTCGAATTCTTGGAACTTTAATCTTTAGTCCGTCAGGTTTGCGTTTGGTTTTAACAGATTTAACAGACCCCAATACGGTTCTTGGTTTATCACCCATTAGAATCTCCCATGTTCAGTTATGGATAGCATACCCGGCAGGGGGTGTTTCACAAGATTGTCGCGCAAGTTCAAAGTTGATTGACGCGTTAGAAACGTATTCTTAAGAGGAAATAAATGCTGACACTGCTGTGCACAGGTGAATAAGTTTGATCTGCAGATAGCTTGAAACCGCAAGCCGGGGTTGCTCCCTTATTCGGGTGTGACTTTGAACACGTTGTCGCCGATTTCTTCTCCGGCAATGCCCGTGTTTCTGCGGATAATGTCGGCAAGCTTGGTTTCTTCCACTCTCCTTAGTTCCTCCGCTGGCAGGATGCGCTGGTACCAGAAACGGTCGCCGTCGCGTAGCACCCTGAACTGATGGGAGATGATCGTGTGAAAAAGCTCGCCGAGCATTGATTCGCCATGACGACCTTCCGCTATCCCCGCGCTCCAGATATCCATATCATCCGTGGTTTCATAGGCCTCGCGAAGCTTTCTTTGCACTTCCGGATCTTTGTTTATGTCAGAGAAACTCTCATTCCGCCCAAGTCCCAGCGCTTCGCGCATTTCATTGTAGTCAGGAAGTCCGTGATCCCGGCCGCGCTGAATGTTGAGGCTGACCAGGTCAAGACCCGCCCCTTGAATTCTCGGTGTTCCCGTCGGCAGGGTGTCTACGAACAGGAAGTTGCGGACATCATCAATGATGAGCGGGTCCACCCGCTGGTGCTTGCGGGTCGCAAAACCTCTGAGTATCAGATCAATACCGGATTGTATCGGGTCAATTCCTAATTCGGCGAACCTCTCCGGCCTGACGAAAAAAGCGTCTTTTAATGCCACTGCCCCAATCTCTTCGCCGTGCGTGTCGACAAGTGGAATTTTCGGATCAAGGAACGTGTGTCCTACCCGGAAGGCTGCCGAGGAGAATGAATTGACAATGCCTGAGTTGATTGAGTCATCATAGCCGGAGTAAGGCGGCAGAGCGTCGGGTCCCAGCAGTAAGGGCAGAAATTCATTATAGGTGATCGCCTGTATATGGGCTCCGACTATCCGTCTTGCTCTCTGATAGATCTCCTCGCCGGACAAACCGGGGTTGCTCATGGCAATTTCTTCGGCAAGCCTGTTATGCTCACGCATAAAAAGCGCTTGGATCGAGAGGATGCCGAGATTTTCGTTAGCCCGTTCGTCTCCGGCAAAGAAAAAAACTGATAACGCGAAACGAGAGTTGGGAAATTGCCGCTCGTTTCTGGGAAGAAAGTTTCCTTCGGATGTCTTAAGTCTGCCGGTTCCGTCGTTTGTCCGCAATGCGTCGGCGCGTTTCGCGTCAGAGCCGTAAACGGTCGACGCGTCAATCCATCCGGTGACTTCATTCATCTGCTGGCGAGGATTTTCCTCTGATCCGCCGGTGGCCGGATCATTGATGGCGCGATTGAAGAACATCTCGGCCTCGCCGGTTCCCTGCGGATCTAAAATTTCATCTCCCCGCGGAATCTTGATATTGGCCGGTTCTTCGTCGGAATTATCTGAGAAAGTGATGTCGTGATCTATGAACTGCCCCCAGAGCCACATGAAATTGGTTGTTGAGTCCGGATTGGCAATCAGTTCTTTCTGGGCATGTACGATGTTGCTGATTCTTCTGGGGTTGGGACGGTCCGGTCCGGCAAAAGAGCTTATTCCGTCAGCGTATGCGGCAGGGGCGAGGCGAACCAGCTGAGTAGCCGCCTTATTCATTTCCGGATATTTGAGATTATTGCCGCTTCCGTCAATCGTTCTGTATGACTGAACCTCAGCGGGAATATCATTTTTATCTGATCCTCCGCATGTAGTCACGGCGAAAAGAGCGCAGAGCAGCAGAGCGCCACCCGGATTCAGATACCGTGAATACAGAAAAGACAAAAAACGCTTCATCTCAGCAAGTATCTTTTTTGTTTTTTGTCTGAATGCCGTTTTCGTGTTGCGCGTTTCGTCTGCCCGCAAGCAACATCATCCCCAGCACGAAGACCCCAAGAGCAAATTCCGGAATGTTCCGCCTGAATCCACCGCCGGAAGCAACAGAGCATCCTCCTCCACCCGCAGCTGTCGTCTGGTTCGTTTCGCGTCGGGTTGGTTCACTTGTCCCGGGGGATGGAGAGACGGCAGAAGAAGTCCCCTCATCCTGCCCGCAGTTATCATTGTCTGTAAAAACAATATTGTTATCATCAACCCACTGCGTAAACCACTGCTCTTCGGGAGCGCATATCCCGCTTCCGCTTATGTCAACATACTCAAGCACTGTATCCGCTATACGCTGTGGCAGTTCTCCCGTTAAATCAGGATTGTCAGAAACATCAAGCCTCTCAAGATCTGAAAGCTCCCATACCGCATCCGTAATATCCCCTCTTAACCCGGAAGCCGAGAGATCAAGCTCAGTTACCCTGTCCTCACTGTTAACCCCTATCCCCTGCCATCCGGAATAATCAAAAACAGTCTCATCAAGAGCAAACCAGCCCTGTAGAGAATCTCCGTTAACATCCTTAACTCTTCTAAGCACCGCCCTGTCAACCTTCTTTCCAAGCTCATCGGTAATTGTTCCCCTAAGCCCCGTATTGCCCCAGAGGGCAAGTTCCTTAAGGGAACTCAGTGTCTCAAGCTTCTCTGCGGGAACTGTTCCCGTAAGGCTGTTATCATTCATGTATAGAACCTCAAGCCTCTTGAGTTCTCCTATATCCTGATGAATAGTTCCGGAGAGATTGTTGTCTTCAAGGAGAAGCTCAGTAACCCTGCCGTCTGAATCAGCGCTTACCCCGTACCAGAGAGCAACCGGTACGTCGGTGTTCCAGTTGTCGTTGCGTGTCCAGTTTGCTCCCACAGCAGCTTTGTATATCTCCAAAAGCGCCCCGCGGTCAGGACTCGGAACATCGTCCGTATTTCCACTGAATGTACCGGTATCTCCACTGACCGCATCTGTAACAGTCGGCGGTTCGTCATCGTCATTGACCATAACTGATGCGGAACGTGGAGATTTTGTTATGTAGCCGCTACCAGATTCCACCCTTACTGTCACCCGCCCGTTCGGTTCGTTATTTTTGTCATCCAGTGTAGACACGGCAAAGGATGCTGAACCCTTATTCGCCTTGATCGTAACTGTTCTGGTTCCTTCATTGCCTGAGTGCACAAAATCCCCTTCGCCTGAATCCTCAGAGACCGACAGCTTTACCAGCAGGTCTTTTGCCGGAACCGGATCGGCGTTCACAGTGAATCTCGCGGCCTTGCCCTCAGTTACTCCTAAACCACCGGAGATTGTGATTTCGGGAGTCGGGTCGTCATTATCTTTGACCATGACAGACGCGGAATTCTGAGACCCTGCACTGTAGCTGGTGCCCGCTTCCACGGTTGCCGTGATGGTTCCGTCGAGCTCATCCGCGCTGTCATTCACCGTTGTCACGGTCAGGCTGCCCGTACCTACCGTGCCTATGGTCACCCTTGTTGTCCCGGTCTGGCCGCTTGCCGCAAAATCGCCGTTGTCGGCTACCGTGACTTTCACAAAGACATTTCCGGAGCTCGGGGCGGGCGATGCGGTAAGGGTGAAAGTGACGGATTCCCCTTCAGTTACGGCGTTCCCGCCGGAGATGGTAATTACAGGAGTCGGGTCGTCATCATCTCTGACTGTCACGGACGCGGAATTCGGAGAGCCTATACCGTAGCCGCTGCCTGTTCCCAGAGTTGCCGTGATGGTTCCGTCGAGCTCATCCGCGCTGTCGTTCACCGTTGTCACGGTCAGGCTGCCCGTACCTACCGTGCCTATAGTTACCTTTTTTGAGCCGGTCTGGCCGTTAGCCGCGAAAGAGCCGCTGTCGGCTATCATGACTCTCACCGAGATATCGGAGCTCGGGGCGGGCGATGCGGTAAGGGTGAAAGTGGCAGATTCCCCTTCGGTTACGGCGTTCCCGCCGGAGATGGTAATTACAGGAGTCGGGTCGTCATCATCTCTGACTGTCACGGACGCGGAATTCGGAGATCCTATACCGTAGCCGCTGCCTGTTCCCAGAGTCGCAGTGATGGTTCCGTCGAGCTCATCCGCGCTGTCATTCACCGTTGTCACTGTCAGGCTGCCCGTACCTCCCGTGCCTATAGTCACACTGCGCGGATTGGTCTGCCCGCTTGCCGCGAAAGAGCCGTTGTCGGCTATCGTGACTTTCACCGAGATGGCGGAGCTCGGTGCGGGCGATGCAGTCAGGGTGAAAGTGGCAGATTCCCCTTCGGTTACGGCGTTCCCGCCGGAGATGCTCACCAGCGGAACTGTCGGAGGCGCTGTGTCATCGGATTCAATTACTACGTCAAAACTGTTGCTGCTCCCATGCGGGTTCGCCCCGCCGCTAACGTTGGTGCCCAGCCCCGCGCGGTCAAAACCGTTGGGCTCGCTGCTGTCGGGCCCCAGAGCGACAGTAAGGGTTTCGTCGCTCTCAATGTAACTGTCATCTGTCGGCGTCAGCGTTAGGGTAGCCGTTCTGGCTCCGGCATTTTGGAAAATCACCGTGGGTGTGAGAGTGTCTGAGCCGGAGACGGTGACGCCCGTGTTAAGACTGGCGCCGCTTTTTTTTGCCAGGCTGAAATCCCCGGCTGTGATTCCGCTGCCGGACAGCACAAGAGGCACGTCAATACGCTCGCCCTTCACAAGCGCGCGGCTCAGGGTCACCGTGAACTCCGCGTCCGCCTTCACCCCCGTCCCGCCTTCCGCAACGGTTCCCGAATCACTGCGCCCGAGATTCACAACCGTGGCGTCGTTATCCTCTATGGTAATCGTGACTGTACTTTGAGACCCCGCAATTATTCCCCCAGGCAGAGAGCTGCCAAGCTTTATAACCACTGTCTCAGACGGCTCGTCCGTATTGTCGTCAACCGCCGCGAAGCTCCCGCTGCCGCTTTTTGCTCCGTCGGCAATGCTGATGGAATTTGGTGCCGTGTAGTCCCCGGGCTGCGCGGTCGTGCCGCTTCCGATAACCAGGGGGATGCTGAGCGCACTGCCCGAGGCATTGCTGCTTGCCAGCGTCGCCGTGATGCTGAGTGTCCCGTCCCCTTCGGTCATCTTGTGGGGCCATGATTTGTTCACCGAAAGGTTCACCGTATTAACCCGCTCGAATGTCATCCTCGCCACAGGAGCGGTTGCCCCCGAAAACTTGCCTTTCCCCCTAAGGCTGCTGATTGGCACATGAGGTTTGCTGGGAGGATTGTTAAGCGAAAATCCAGTCCCTTCCTCCGTGCCCGCGTCGTAGGGATAAAGATCCAATGTGACGGGAGAAATCCAGTTGTTCTGGCTGTTCAGAAGAGAATAATTCGAGACTCCTATAAACCAGTCAGGAGAGAAATCAAGCATAGCCAGAAAAGTAACCAGAGGAGCTTTTTTGCATAAGGTGATCACTCTGCTCAATGTCTCTTCGCCGCGTGGATAACGACCATACGGGAAGAAATCGCTAGCTTCTACGGTGCCTGCTATGATTTCATCGATAACTTCATCAGCAAACGTAAACGTTTCACCGAGTTCCGCAACATCTTCCACGCCCGAGCTTGCCATGCCGCCTGGCTTCCAGAAAGTTTTCTGACTGGTATGTGTGACCCATATTATCTGGGTGAACCGCGCAATGTGCGGAAGACCTCCCGGAGAGCTTGCGCTGTTGAAATTGCCCTGAAACGTCATTCTATAGTGAACCAGTTCGTCGTCAGAACAAAGGTTGCCGGCATAAGCCGTTTCCGTCTTTGCGCCGAGAACTGCTGCGGCGAGAACAAACACCATCGCAATGCGGAAAAATCCGGAAAACCAGGTTCCTTCCGGTCGGGATTTTGATAAAGGATTTTGCGGGAAGGAGCAGGGAACTTTAGATGAAAGCGCCACAGGTTCCTGAGTCGGCAACCTCTGGGATTTTGCTGAAACCAAAGACATCCGTTTCTTCCGGTGGTTTTAAGCTACCTCTAAGAAATATTCTTAAAGTTTTAGGCGCTTCTAAAAAATACCCTCGTATAGCATCAGTTAAACTTGAAAACACTAAAAGCAGGGAAGTTTATCAACTCACCCCCCCCCTGTCAAACTGCGGGGTGGCTGTGTGGAACTTTCATGTGCGCCTCCGGAGGCCGGTGTGGACAGGGTGGAAACTAGTGTAGTGTCCTAGTTATACCTTTAATTATTCTTCTGCTGTGGTAGAATAACAATACCATAGCCTGGAGGAAAATTAATGCGTATTGCGGCGGCAATAGAATTATCGGAAGAAGAAGGGAAAAAGCTAAAGCGTCTT
>JAJDUA010000042.1 GCA_022826905.1 Candidatus Dadabacteria bacterium | reverse complement strand
TGCGCTATCGTTCCACCAACGCGCAGACACGACACCTTGAATTGCCTGCCGAATCTCAAGCTCTTGTTTTTTCCTCCGATTCTACCACAATCTCTCATCTGCCCCAAATACCCGCCACTACTAAACTGATGCTATACTAGTTTGTTGTTTCGGGTGGAGGCAGAGGATGCTTCACTGGCGACACCTTTGCGTCTGAAAATTGAAATCAATACCAGGGAAGTTGAGGCTTACGACGGATCGAGATATATACGTTACGGAGTTGATAATCCATGGTTTAATGCTGAGACCGAAGTTCATGCTTATTCTCAGGAAGAAATACTTGCAACCAAACTCCGGGCACTGCTGCAACGTGATAAGGGGCGGGATATGTTTGATCTTGCGCACTCTTTGGTCGTTTTTGAAAAGCTTGATACTGCGCATGTAATAGAGTGTTTTCTTTTTTATATGAAAAAGTCTGGGATAAGCATATCACGATCTGAGGCCGAACAGCGCATGCTGGCAAAGGTGGACAGTTCTAGGCTGCTGAATGATGTTCGACCACTTCTACCTGAATCCGAGATAGAATACCTAACCGATTCGACCGCTAAAGCCATTTTTTTGGATGTATTCAATAATTTTATCGGTAGAATTCCGGGGAAACCATGGGCTAAAACAGAGGAAAAACTGGAACGTTTGGGATTCGTATCAGAATAGAGGAATCACACTTTTCTCTGCATGTACATGCTCACATGACAATTTCCAGCAGATCCTCAGCCACTATTATTTCCGTTTCGCTGTTTCCCGAAAGCGTTTTTATTTCCTCTGGAAGATCTCTCCCGTCCATTGAAGGGTAAAGATGCGAGAGGACAATTTTTTTGGTACTGCTTTCCCGAAGAATCTCTGCTATGTCTGAAGGAGTCATATGTACGGCCATTTTCTCTGAGTCCGGAAGAGCGCATTCCGTAATGAATATGTCCGCATCCGAGGCCACTTTGCGAAGTCCTGGGAAATAGCCCGTGTCTCCCGTGTAGACGATTTTTTTTCCCAGTGTGCGTATCACGTATCCGACGCTGTTTTCAGTGTGAACGGTTTTGAATGTCTTTATTTCAAGGCCGCCGATTTTCTGTTTCTTTTTTTCTATCTCATGGATTTCAACAAGCTTGGGCCTTACCCACTCCCTGTATGGGGCCCGCAGCTTTTCTACAAATTCCGAGAACCCTTCCGGCCCCCATATACCGAGCGTTTTTTCTCTTTTCTTGCCGTAGGGATGCCTTGTCGCGAAAAGAAGGGGGATGAGGTCTGAAGTGTGGTCGGGATGGAAATGGGTTATGAAGATATTGTCGATCCCAAGGTAGTCGACCCCTATTTTCTCAAGCTTCCATACAGTGCCGTTTCCGCAGTCAAAGAGGGCTGATCCGTCCTCGGTACTAAGCAGATATCCGGAGGAACCTCTTTTCCTGTGGGGCACGCATGTGCCCGAACCCAAAACCGTAAGTTTCACCATCTGACTTGATATAATCCCGCCCGCGTTCCATAATTTACTCGCGGAGCCGCTTGGATGAAAAGCATTATAACACTGACAACGGATTTTGGGTCAAGGGATCATTACGTGGGAGCGATGAAAGGAGTGATGCTTTCGGTGAACAAAGATGCCGTCCTGGTTGATATAACCCACTGCGTTGATTCTCATGACATTCGTGCCGCGTCTTTTGCGATCGGCAATTCATACCGCTATTTTCCAGAAAAAACCGTGCACTTGGTTGTGGTCGACCCGGGAGTGGGGAGCATGCGAAAGCCTCTCGCGCTTTCGGCCGACGGTCATTTTTTCGTGGGGCCCGATAACGGCGTTTTCAGTTCGGTTATCCGTTCCTGCGAGGATTTCAGCGCCCGGGAAATAAAAAACAGCGACTTTTTCCTGAAGGAGATAAGTTCCACTTTCCACGGGAGGGATATTTTTTCTCCCGTCGCGGCCCACCTTTCGCTCGGGGTTCCGTTCCCAGAGATCGGCCCCCTAATCCATGATCCCGAACTTCTTCCGCATGACGAATACTCGGTAGACGGGAACAATATCCGCGGAACTGTGGTTTACACAGACAAGTTCGGGAATTTTATAACCAGCATACCGACGGAGGCTGTCAGCGACGGGGACGGGGCCGTGGTAACAGTTGGAGGGAAGCGGGTCACGGGAATCTCGGAATCGTATTCTTCCGTGGAACCCGGTGAAATTGTTGCTGTCGGGGGAAGCGGGGGACATATAGAAATATCGGTTAACCAAGGGCGGGCGAGCGATGTTTTCGGCGAAGTTCCGCCGGAAGTCATTATCGTTGAGGAGAGCAGCTAAGGGGAATTCATGGAATCCGCAGAAGAAAAAACCGTAACGGAAATTCCCAAAGAATTTGCCGGGCAGAGAGCGGATGTGTTTCTCTCGGGTTTTCTTACGGAACTCAGCCGCTCAAGCATAAAAAAACATATAGAGCTTGGGCACATACTTATTGACCGCAGGGTGTTTAAGCCTTCTAGGATAATAAGCGGCGGAGAGAGTCTCAGCGTCAACATTCCGCCCCCCAAACCCTGCGGCATAAATGGAGAGAAAATCGATGTTGAGGTCATCCATGAGGACCGCGACATAATCGTCGTCAACAAGCCCGCCGGTATGGTGGTTCATCCCGGTGCGGGAGTTGCGGGCGGAACCCTTGTAAACGCCCTTGTACATATGTGCGGGGACCTCTCGGGAATAGGAGGGGAAATGCGTCCCGGCATCGTGCACCGCCTCGACAAGGAGACCTCGGGGATAATGGTCGTGGCCAAGAACGACCGTGCGCACGGGAATCTTTCCGGGCAGTTCAAGGACAGAGAGACGGAAAAGGAATATGTGGCTATTGTTTCCGGAGAGATGAAAAAAGGTTCGGGGGTTTTCAGCTCCCCCATAGGGAGGAGTCCCTCGAACAGGGTAAAGATGACCTCTTTTTCTAGGGCTGGAAGATCTGCCGAGACCCGCTGGGAGATAATCGAAAGGTTGCGCGGGGCGACGCTTGTGAACGTTTGGCCGAAGACCGGAAGAACTCACCAGATAAGGGTTCATTTTTCTGAAAACGGGTTCCCGGTGCTTGCCGATAAGGTTTACGGAGGCAAGAAAAACCGCCCGAAAAATTCAAAGATATTGGGAGGGTTGATAAAAAGACACGCACTTCACGCGAGAAGCCTCGGATTTACCCATCCGGCGACCGGGAAGCGGATTGAGCTTTCAGCGGAAATCCCCGAGGATATGGTTTCAGCGATCGATTTTCTAAGGAGACAGAACGGATGAAGGTTTTTCGTTCCGCCCTGCTAGAGAAATGTGGAATCATCCACGGTTTCGTTCATGATCCCGGCGGGCCGGATATTCGCAAAATTGCCGCCACGCACGGACTTGAAAATATCCTTACCGTGAACCAGGTTCACGGCAACACTGTTTTTTTCGCCGACAGTGCCACGGAACAGAAGTCTGCCGAAGCCGATTCGATTGTTACCCAGCAAAAAGGTATAGGGGTCGGGATCATCACGGCCGACTGCGTTCCTGTTCTGCTCTGCTTTCCCGATTCCGGATGCGTCTGCGCCGTCCATGCGGGATGGCGCGGAACCTCACTGCGCGCGGTCGGGGACTGTGTCGGGGCCGTTTGTGAAAAATACTCTTTGAAACCGCAGGATGCCGTAGCTGTAATCGGTCCGGCCATATGGGGATGCTGCTACGAAGTTCGAGACGATGTAGCTTCACAGTTCGTCTCAAGGTTCAGCGGCGAAGAGGACTGGCTTTTAGAAAAAGGCGACGGGAAATTTCTTCTTGATCTTGTGGAGCTTAACAGAATCGAACTTTGTGATGCGGGAGTTCGGCAAGTCGAGATAATGGATCTGTGCACTTGTTGTCATGGTCTTCCTTCATACAGAAGAGACGGTTCGGGTACGGAAAAGATGATCAGTTTTGTCGGGCTTTGTCCTTAGCGGATTTTCAGTTCTTCCTTTCCCGATACAGAGTTTCCGCGCGAAGTTTCAATGCCGTGCCTACATCGCTGAAACCGCGGCGTATGTAACCGCCGAAGAACAGTGAGACGAATTGTGAGAGCACACCGTTCAGCAGGTCGACATTATGGTAGGTGCAGCTGGTATCACTTACAGGTTCCAGACGCTGCTCCCGCACCACGAACAAAAGCCAGGAAGTTCCGAACTTCCTGCTCCAGGCAAGAAGACGCGGTTTTTCAAATGCGCATATACGTTCGGTTATTCTGAATTTCCCCGGCCACATTCTTACCAGCAGATGAGCGGGCGATCCGATTTTAAAATCGGTTCTGGCCTGAGACGTGAATGGATTCCATTCGCCGTATTTTTCAACGTCAGTCAGTACCTCCCAGACGAAGTCAATAGGCGCGTCGATCTGAATGCGGTCGGTAATTATGCTAAGACTGCTCATGTCCGCTGTTTTTAACTAGAGTTTTAACCCATGCGTCTGATTTGTCCCAGAGGAGTTTCGACACATCCCGGTCTTTTGTCTCGCCGGATGATTCCGCTGTTTCGCAGCGCACGTAATAACTTCCACCTTGAAGTGTTTGCGTGCTGGCGCACATCACAGAAGTCTGCGCGCCGAATATCGGGCGCAGCAAGACAAAAGATGTGAGTGCGGAACAGACTCGGTTTAGAAGATACCTGATCCTTCCCTCGAATTCTTCAGTCTTCAGAAGATTAGTCTTGACAGACCCGGGGTGTACCGCTGCCGATTGGAGGTTGTACTCTCCGGCAAACCGTCTCTGGATCTCGAAAGTAAAGTGAATCAGCGCTAATTTTGACAGCCCGTAAGCCTCCCAGGAGCTGTAGTCTCCGTCATCGTTATCAAACAGGCTCTTGTTTTTCACTCTGTCGTGCAGGTGGGAAGTTACGTTGACGACTCGCGCATCTCCGCTTTTCAGACCGTTTCGCTTAAGAATCGGAAGCAGCAGACTCGTCAGGTGAAAGGTTCCAAGGAAATTGGTTCGCCAATGAATTTCGAAACCGTCTTTCGTCATGGGCGGCTTTTTTCTTGGATTAAGAATATTCCTGTGAATCCCCGCGTTATTGACAAGTACGTGCAGTCGGTCGTCGTAATTTTTTCGGTACCACGTCGTGAAATTATTAACGCTGTCAACATCGCACAGATCTAACGCATGGGCTGCAATTTTCTTCTCGTCGGCGCCAATGATTCGCAAGTCTCTCCTCAAAGAGCCCTCCATCAGTTCAATATTGTCAATGCTGGTGACAACGACCGTAGCTCCCCAGCTTGCGAGGATCTTAGCCGTTTCGTAACCGATTGAATTGGGAGCGGCGCCTGTCACGATGACGTTCCGACCCGACATATCGACTTCTTCCGCCATCGGCTTACTCGTAAACAGATGCAGGATGTGAGTTACGGATTTTGAGAACATCTTAGGCATGCTGGAACAATATTATGTGCAAAGTGTGGTCTCGCGTACAGTTGATCTTTATATAACGCAAATGCGCATCCGGCACCTGCTCCCCCGGCCGCTGTGCCGGTTACGGGATTTGTTCCCGGGAATTGACGACTAAGGGCTTGCTCGCTTCCCACAACCTGGTTCCGTTTTCCTCATCCAGCGCCGTAGGAGACACGGACTTTCGCTGCATTAAATGCAGGTAGATACCTGTGTCGGTGCCGGCCTCTTCTGCGCAGCACAAGTAAATTACCGGTCCAATGGCTTCTTCCGGCGATTGAAAAAAATATCTTAGCAACGGGTTAACTATGGGCTTCAGTATCAACGGCGTTTCCCGTGAAATGTTCGTAGCAACGCCTCCGGGACACATTGAGTGAACCGCAACTTCAGTTTTGCCGCCCGTGTTCAGGCGGCGTGAGAGTTCAGTTGCGAACATGCACGAAACAAGCTTGCTGATACCGTAATACTTGAAGCCATCCCCGAGCTTATAGTCGGTAAATTCCCCGAGGCGGTCGAAATCGATAGTATAAGAGGATCGATGAGCCTCGGATGAGACGAAGATGATCCGCGGCGTCTTTCCAGTCTGGCTGGATGGACAGATCACGCCGTCTTTTAACCACCGGTCAACCATGACGCGATTCGACAGGAAATGAACCGTGAACATTGTTTCGTATCCTTGCGGTGTTTTAGTTGCCTTTTTGAGCGCCAGACCAGCGTTAAAGACCGCAATATCAATTTTGATGCCGCGGTTACTCAGACTGTCGCAGAGACGGTGTACCGATCGAAGATCCGAGAGGTCCACTTCCATCATTTCTACATTATCTGAACCGGACAGTTTCTTTATTTCGTCGCATGTTTTCGTATGCCCGGGCCGACAAGCTAAAATCATGTTCGCTCCGCGCCTTGCAAGCTCGGCGGCGGCGGCTTTGCCCAGCCCGCTGTTCGCTCCGGTTATCAGACAGGTCTTGCCGTCGATACGTACGTGTTCTGGAACAGGACTTACTTCCGATACCTTGGGTTGCGCCAAATCTCGAATTGCGATGATTATAGCGTCTATGAAAGAGCCATCTCCCATTTGCTTTGTTCTTCGTTTCATGGCGAGTTTCTCCGCATTGTTTTTCGGTTTTTTGTAATTGCTTGCATCTGCATAGATTACTCGAAAGGAATTTCATATTTCTCCCGATAAGAGGAGAAATAATCTTCAATAATTTCCTCGCTCAGTCCGAAATCACTTAAATGGTAGACGTGCCTGCCGAAGCGATTTTGCGGATTTCTTTTCATAAAAGTTTTTGCTTGCTGCGTCGCTTCGGCATCAAAATCAATCCCCGCCTGGAGATAAATCCGGCGAAGCTGAGCGATCGGATCCTTCATCAAGTCGTAGTACGAAACGTCGACGAATCGGTCGGCATCTGCTTTATCTCGGGACTGGAGGGTTAACTCGACCATCCTGCGAGCCTTTCTGGACCAGTGTCCGGCGATTTCCTTCGGATCCACGTGATCGCTGAATATGCCGCGGTTGTGAGCAACCATACTGCAGAAAGAAGGCATGGTTTTTCGAGGGTCGCGATGGGTCTGCACAACTGTAGCAGTGGGGAAAACCTTAAGAAACACATCCAGATATTCCATGTGATGCGGCGTTTTAAGCACCCAGTTGCTGGAGGGGCGCTGCCAGTACAGAATCTTCAGCACCTTATGGAAATATTCGTAGGTACGCGTATGGTCCTGTTTCTCAAGCCACCGGGAGTAACTCGGCACATGCATTGTGGCTTCCGGCGCCTGGCTCATAAAGTTAAGATCAAGAAGCATTACGTCTTCTTCCGGTTCATTATGGTCAATGGGATGAACCGCCATGAACTGCGGCGACAAATACGAAATCAGTCGCTGTGCCAGGGCTGCCTGCATATTTCGAGCGACCGTTCCTTCGGCCTTGTTTCTTGACGGTAGCGGGTTGAGCGCTTCCACGCCTGATATGCCTCGAATATCCGGATGGGAATTCAGCAGCCTGTGCAGTATTGTCGTTCCACTGCGCTGCAATCCCGTGATCAGGATAATTTTCCCCAGATTGATCTCATGTATTTCAGGGTGCTGTTTCAGCAGTTCCTCAATTCGCAGACGATGAACAAGTGCGCTTGTGAGTCGGAATTTCTGTATCAGCCTGCCGGTTGGGGTCAGCTCGGCTTCGTTATTGATCGAATTTATGAGAACCTCCAATGCCTCAAAGTGACCGTCGTCACCAAAATTCTCAAGCTTCGTTTTTCGAACCGCGCTGGCGGTGAGCTTTTCAATATTCAAAGAACTTGATAATCCGAGGTTTCCACTCAGCTTCCCGATGGAATTGAAAATCTTAACGGGAAGAGGACGGTAGGGGTTCTCATAGTCTGTAGAAGTTGCCAGATTCTTTTTAGCCATCGCGGTTCGTTCGACTCAACAACTGCCTAAGTTCAGTTAACTTGATCAATCTGGTCTGTGGTTTAGGATGTTCCCTAGCGCGTACCCACCTGAAGCACATCGTGCCGGAAAAATGGCCGGCTGTCTGGAGCCAGTTGGGATGACCGGGATCCTCGTGAGCTACTACTAGGCGTACAGAACCATCGTCTTCGTAGTGTGCAAGATATTTGTTAGTGTGTATCGTGTGATAGCGGTAGTCCAGCGATTCCATCCAGTAGTTGTTTAACTGGAAGTTCCAATGTTCGCATTCCGGCGGCATTGCTTCTATCAAGAGTGCTTCGTCTTCCGCTACTTTCCAATGGCTGTGGTAGTAAACGATATTTGGATCACCCCCGGCGGCCAGCGATACCTCCGGATCAAACATTGGCAGTTCGTTGGTGTGCTTTTGAAAATCACGAGACCACTTTGCAAACAGCAGCGGCGCGCCTGCAACGAGCGTTCCCACAGTTTTCAATCCTTCGTCGAGCTGTTTCGGCGTCAATGGAGAAGGGCGGCGTTCATCTTCGGAACAATTGATTCGTTCTATCCGCAAGTCTGCCGGAGTTTCTGTTTCGCGATCAAGGAAGGTCTGACGTACCACTAATGTGCCAGTTTCCGGTGTCATGGGAAGCCAGTTCTTGCTTTGAGGTTTGCAACTGAGTATCAGTTCAAAGTACCCGTTTTCATCGGTTTCTATTTGGTCAGACTCTATATGCCCTGTTGGAGGTAACCCTTGTCCTTGTCCATAGTTGCCGGATTGAGTGCCAAAACTTAAGTATGCGATATTATTGCGCCACCCCGTAATTTTGTATTCATACTCGCCGCTAAGTGCTGCAGTCTGGTAGAAGTTATCAGGATTGTCTGCACCTATCTTGGTTGTTTCGTTGACTACGCGATGAAGTACGGGGGCTTTCGGGTCGGCATGCTCGATAAATGCCATCAGTCCGGCCCGGGCAATACGGCTTAAGTACCGATATCCTTCTGCCTGATTGAATGGGTCTTGGGGTGCCTTCGGGAAATTTAAAGCTGCCCCCGCGGCTTTTAAAGTGTCGCAGAACTCATCCCAGGATTTCCCGTTAACTACCCGCTGAGCGGCTAAGTCAGCTTCCGTTTTGCCACGCAGCTTCCAGATAAAAAGAGATGTCTGTCGAAACAAGGCGAGAAGACGGATTGCGAGTTTTCGCATGGAGTACCTCTAAGCAGAACTGATCTCATCGCTCTAGATGTGTTTTTCTATATTTTCCGGCACAGGTTTTGTCCGAGAATAATGGATCGTTTTATCCTGTAATGACTAAATAAATGTATAAGACACGCAAAAAATGGCAATTATTTTGTTGTAGAGACTGCAGAATGAGAAAAGGATTTTCTCGGAATTCTCAAGAGGATGACGGAAAAGACAGTTGACAATAAAGGATAATGACAGTTTAAATCAATCTCGCATCGTTGCCTAAAGATGGGATAATAGTATATAATTTCCCAGAATATCCATGTGAATCCTCGGAGGAAAAAACAATGAAAATAATGTCTTGGCTCGATTCGGAAGATTACTGGTACATGAATTCCCTAAGCGAGCAGAACAAGGAAATAAACTACTACGGCTACGTGATGGAGGTCGGAGACGAGGAAGATTCAAGCAGGATAAAGATCATGGTGGTCGAACTGCAGAGCGTTAAGATGGTTGTGGGATTCATTGTTCCTCTTAGCATGGATTTGAGCGGGCAGATAGACATGGGTTTTATCTGTCAGGAGAGGCCGGATAAGGACATACCGTTTTCGTGCACGCTCTCAGGAGAGGTGAAAAACCTTACCTACACCGGAGACGACCTCCAGAAAATAGAATATGCCGGTCTTTCACTTGAAAAATTCTACCAGAACAAGGGAATAAAATTCTACCTTCTGGATCTTCGCCCGATCTCCGAGCAGAATCAGGACACGCCTTGATTAAGTCTCCCATTCTCGAAGAAATACCGGAGCGCCATCGATATGTCTGAGAAAAAAAAGATAGTTCTCGCCTATTCCGGGGGACTTGACACCTCGGTAATCCTGAAGTGGCTCGTAAACGAGTACAATTCTGACGTTATAGCCTATGTGGCTGACATAGGACAGAAAGAGGATTTACAGGAAGCGGAGCAGAAGGCCTGGGATACCGGCGCGTGCGCGGTATTCATCGAAGACCTAAAAGAGGAGTTTGTCAGAGATTACGTCTTCCCGGCGATAAGCGCAAACGCCGTGTATGAAGGCAGTTATCTTTTAGGCACTTCCATAGCGCGTCCCCTTATAGCGAAAAGGCAGATTGAGATAGCCAAGCGCGAGGGAGCCTTCGCAGTTTCCCACGGAGCGACAGGCAAGGGAAACGATCAGGTCCGCTTCGAGCTTACCTTCTATGCGCTACATCCTGACATAAAGATCATAGCCCCGTGGCGCGAGTGGGATTTCAAATCAAGAACCGATCTTGTAAATTACGCCAGGGAAAACGGAATAGACGTTACTGTAACCGAGAAAAAACCCTACAGCTGTGACCGCAATCTACTTCATATCAGTTATGAGGGAGGGATCTTGGAGGACCCGTGGGCCGAACCTCCTGAGGATATGTTCGAAATGACGGTTTCTCCCGAGGCGGCCCCCGATCAGCCGGTTTACGTGGAAATCGAGTTTGAAAGCGGCATTCCTGTTTCCGTTGACGGAGAGGAGCTTTCTCCCTCGGCACTCCTTGGCTGCTTAAACGATGTCGCCGGAGCAAACGGCATCGGTAGGGTAGATATTGTTGAAAACAGGTTCGTCGGTATGAAATCAAGGGGAGTGTACGAGACCCCGGGCGGCACTGTTCTTCACGCGGCGCACAGGGCTCTTGAGTCGATTACCATGGACAGGGAAGTGATGCGCCTCAGGGATTCCCTGATTCCGAAGATATCGGAACTTATATACTACGGCTTCTGGTTTTCTCCCGAGATGGAAATGCTGACTGCTGCTGTCCGCCAGAGCCAGAAGGATGTAACCGGCACAGTAAGGCTTAAGCTTTACAAGGGAAACGTTACAGTCTGCGGAAGAAAGTCCCCGAATTCCCTCTACAGCGAGAATCTGGCGACCTTCGAGGAGGATTCGATTTACGACCAGTCGGATGCTACCGGGTTCATAAGGCTGAACTCCCTCCGGCTTTCCGTGAAAAAACTTCTCGAGGGGAAATAGCTCCTTTCGCGGATGAGAACGGATCAATTCGATTACGATCTTCCCCAGCGGCTGATCGCCCAGTATCCACTTTCCAATCGCAGTTCCTCAAGGCTCCTCGTAGTTGACAGGAAAACGCAGGGTTTCTCCCACGCCAAGTTCTCTGATCTGAAGGGCCTGCTCCTCCCCGGTGACCTCATGGTTCTTAACAACACCAGAGTGATTCCCGCGAGGCTTGCGGGACATGTGGAGCGAAGGGGAACAGTTGAGTTTCTTCTCACGGAGAAAAAGGATGAGACTCGGTGGGGAGTGCTTTTTAAAAATCCGCGCGAGGGTCTTCGGGTTTCCCTTGACGGGGGAGTATCGGGCAGACTTGAGAGGGAGTCCGATAAAAGCTGGACGATAAAGTTCAGCGAGCCCATCGAGCGGGTCATCAATAACGCGGGACGTATGCCGCTTCCGCCCTACATAGCAAGAGAACCCGAACCGTTGGATAAGAAGACCTATCAGACCGTTTACGCAACCGAGGAAGGAGCTGTCGCCGCTCCGACAGCCGGCCTTCATTTCGACTCGGAACTTATCTCGGATCTTTGCGAAAAGGGTATCCTGATGAAGTATGTCACGCTGCATGTGGGAGAGGGGACCTTCAGGCCCGTAAAGGAAGAACTTATCGATAACCACGCGATGCATTCAGAACGCGTCTCGGTTCCACGGGAGACCGCGGAGGCGGTAAACGAAACCAAGGCGCAGAAAGGAAGGATTATTTCCGTCGGGACCACGGTTACGAGGGCCCTTGAGTCGGCAGAGGGAAACGTCGGGGAGATGAGGCCTTTTTCAGGAAGGACCGATCTTTTTATAAAACCTCCTTACAAATTCCGGTTTGTAGATGTTCTGATAACCAATTTCCATATGCCCCGCTCAACCCTTCTTATGCTTGTCTCCGCGTTTTGTGGCACGAGGGAGCTGGCTCTTGCCGCTTATGAGGAGGCTAAATCGCGCGATTACAGGTTCTTGAGTTACGGCGACTCGATGATGATAGTGTGAGGGTTTTTTTTAACCGTACGCGGTCTCGGGTTTGTTTTTGTACATTGTCAGGCGGAATTGTTATACTCTTGGGAAAATGTTTTTTTTAGTCAATTTTCCGGGAGGAAATAGCAGATGGCGACAGTAGTTACGGGAGCGACCGGGTTTATAGGATCGCATATAACCAGAAAGCTGGTTGAGAGGGGAGACAGGGTCAAGGTTCTCGTCAGAAAGACGAGCAATACTAAAAACATAGATTCTCTCGATGTTGAGAAGGTCTACGGGGATGTTGGGGATCCAGATTCTCTTAAGGCCGCTTTTTCCGGATGCGACACGCTTTTCCATACGGCTGGGTTCGTGTCATTTAAGAAGTCGGATCACCAGAAAATGCTGGATATAAACGTGCGCGGCGCTTCGAACGTTCTCTCCGCAGCCATGGACGTGGGTGTATCCAAGGTAGTTTTCACGAGCAGCGTAGCCGCCATCGGGGTCGAGCGGAACGGTTCCCCGGTAACCGAATCTACCCAGTACGATCTCTACTCCGATGGAATAGGGTACATGAACTGCAAGTATCTTGCGGAAAGAGAGGCAAAGAGCTTCAGCGAAAAAGGACTTCCAGTGGTTATAACGAACCCTTCGGTAGTTCTCGGTGCGGGAGACATCTATCTTTCAAGTTCAGGATCGGTTCTTTGGTTCTGCAAGAAAAGATTCCCTGGTTACATGGACGGCACCTTTAACGTTGTCGACGTTGAGGATGTTGCGAACGGACATCTGCTTGCGGAGAAGAACGGAAAGCCTGGAGAGCGCTACATACTCGCAAACGAGAACGTCAATGTGCAGGGTTATTTCGCCCTTCTAGAAGAGATAACCGGCATCTCTGCTCCCAAAATCAAGATTCCCTACATATTCGCTTACACCACTGCGTTTTTACTTGAGAGGGTTCTGGGACTCGGATTTCCGAATTATTCCACATTGGACATCGATTCCATAAAGCTTTCAAGGTATAACTGGCACGCTGACAATTCGAAAGCCGTAAGAGAGCTCGGATTCACGGTGACTCCGATCGAGCAGACTATACAGAAGACCGTAGAGTGGTTCAGGGAAAACGGTTATCTGAAGCAATAAAGAGAGTAAAGTGGCGGGAAACAGTTTCGGAAGATTTTTCAGAATTACCACTTGGGGGGAGTCCCACGGCCCCGCTATGGGAGTTGTAGTTGACGGCTGTCCCGCGGGACTTGAGCTTTGCGCCGAGGACATACAGTACGAACTTGACAGAAGGCGTCCGGGGCAAAGCAGGATCACGACCCAGAGAAAGGAAGCCGACGCAATCGAGATACTCTCAGGAGTTTTTGACGGAAAAACCCTCGGAACTCCCATATCCATGATGGTTAGAAACACAGACGCCATATCGAAATCCTACGAGGATATAAAGGATGTCTACCGTCCCGGCCACGCCGATTTCACCTACGACGAGAAGTACGGACGCAGGGATCACCGTGGAGGCGGCCGCTCCTCGGCGCGGGAAACGGTCGGCAGGGTGGCTGCCGCCGCGATAGCCAAAAAAATTCTTAATTCCCACGGAGTGACTACCACGGGGTACGTAAAGCAGGTGGGAGACATAGTAGCTCAGGACATTGATTTTGACCGGATCGAGAAAAACCCCGTACGCTGCCCCGACCCGCAAGCCGCGGAGAGAATGATCGATCTTATAGAATCAGTCAGAAAGGAGGGAGATTCCGTTGGAGGAACCGTTGAGGTAGTGTCCCAGGGGCTTCCTACGGGTCTCGGCGAGCCCGTGTTTAACAAACTTGACGCGGACCTCGCGCGCTCTCTTATGAGCATAGGGGGAATCAGGGGCTTCGAAGTGGGGATGGGTTTCGGGGTTATCGAGAAAAAAGGTTCGCAGGTAAATGATCTCATGTATAAAAAGGAAGACGGAACTCTCGGCTTCAGAACGAACAACTCGGGCGGCCTTCTGGGCGGAATAACCAGCGGGGCGGACCTAGTCGTGAGAATCGCCATAAAACCCACTTCTTCCATATCCCAGGTTCAGGACACCGTGGATAAAAAGGGAGAGAAAACCCAGTTGCGGGTAAAGGGGAGGCATGATCCGTGTCTTTGTCCCAGGGCGGTTCCAATAGCGGAGGCCATGGTCAATCTCGTTCTGGTCGATCACCTGCTGATCTCAAAACTGTCGACTATCTGAATTTAACTGTCATGTCGGAACTGTTCAGAATTTACGTAGGAGAGCAAGAGATATACTCGGGACATCTGGCCGACGTACCTGATTACTACCGCCGCAATCTGGTCGAAGCGATTTCCGAGTGGGGGGAGTGTCTTAGCAAAAGTGGCTTCAGGGAGCTTCTTTATTCCTCTTTACATTGGTATAACCTGAAGACATATTACTGCGGGGATTGCGAAAAGGAGTCTGATGAGGGGGGTGCGTGCGGGGACTGCGACGGAGAGTTCTCGGAAACTTTCGTTCACGAAAGGGATCCGGGTATAGACAAGATAATGATGTGCATCGGTTTGATAGACCGCGTGGAGATGGAGGTTCTTTAGTTTTTCAGGCTGTCATGAAGTTTCTCGTTAAAGGACACATCTATCCCAAGGCCTGGGAGATTGCCAAAAGCGTTAAGAGGCTAAGGGAAGAGCGGAAAAAAGTTAACATAGGAAGCGGAACGATCGGCTATACGGTTTACGAGGTCGATCTTCCTGAGCAAACCGTAAAAACGGGAAACTACCTTACTACTCCCCAAGGAATAAGACTCTATCACAACTCGGGCGACTATTACGGGATCGGCTACCTGATCTCGGAAATAGACAATGACCCGCTTGTCTCGAAACATTTTTCCTGATTCCTCCCTTTGCGTCAGTTCCTGGTAAACATGCTGGCGTGCACGATCATTTCTTCAAGCACAAGGGCCTGTCCCACCATCCTCCGGTCCATCATGCGCAGTTCCGCGCCCATACCGATTCCCGGACAGGACTTCTGGTCCATAAACCCAAACCGTCTGATTGCCCAAAGCGCTTTTTCCGCCGAGTGGGGAAGCGGCTTCTCCGGGATTTCGAGCAGGTAAGAGCGGATCAGCGTGCCCCAGTGTTTTTCCAGAAGATCGGGGGAACCGAAAAGGTCAACTGCCTTCACCCGTTTTCCGTGCGTAATTACTATTCCGTTCTGTGCCGCAAGGGGTCCCATACCTACCAGATCTTCAACCGCTTCCGACAGGGAACTGTTGAGCCTGTAGGCCTCTTCTGCATCCGCCGCCGCCGCCGTGCCCGATTCCACCTCCATACGGTTCAGCAAACCGTCGACTTCTCTCCAGACTTCGCCCTGATCGCTGCGGCGGGGACCTCCTCGCACCACTGATGCGTTTACCGTCTCCTGTAGTTTTGAACGTATGTTTTGAGGAGTGAAGGAAGAGCTTCTTCTGTACGCCCGATACTGTCCCCATCGTCCTTGTTCCGTGCACGATACGGGAATCTCAACCTCGCTTAAGGGAGGAACCAGAACCGTCGCGTTGACGGCCCGATTCTGTTTGCCTCCCACTAGGTGTTCTCCCTCAACGATCAGAATCGGTTTTTTTGTAGGGTTGCGCACCAAAAGCCCGGACACTCTTTCTGAGTCAAGTTCGTCGATTACAAGTCCTTCGGTTGAAATTTCAGGCAGTTTGTTTGCCGTCAGGTAGACGGGAAAAAATGAAACTCCCAGCCGTGTAACGGGATAGCCTACTGACGCTGTATCAAGTTTTAAAATGTTCATTTGATTCCTCCTTGTTTTCTTATTGGTTAATTTCCGCCGCCGGTACAAGACAGCGATTATCTTTCTCCATCAGTTATTGTCTTATAGATATTATCTTATAAACAATAACTGTAGAGGATATTGTAGTTTTGTCAATATCTGGCTAGAATTTTTTCCATGAGTTCTTCAGAAAAGTACGATCCGAGGGCTTTTCCGCCGGTGGCGGTTACCGTGGACGTGGTGGTGTTCACAATCCGCGAGAAGACATTGAGGGTTTTGCTGATAAATCGGGGAGTTGAGCCGTTTCGCGGCGAGTGGGCGTTGCCCGGGGGCTTTCTGAAACCGGATGAAAATCTGGATGAGGCCGCGGCTAGGGAGCTTGCAGAAGAGACCGGCGTTACGGAGGAGTCAGTTTATCTGGAACAGCTGGGAAGTTACGGTTCTCCGGATCGCGACCCCCGCATGCGCGTAGTCACCGTCGCATACTGGGCGATCTGCGGAGATCTTCCCGACCCCGTAGGCGGGGGCGACGCCGCCGACGCGATGCTGATTCCCGTGTCCATGATAGAGCAGGACGAGATCAGTCTCGCCTTTGATCACCGCGAGATTGTGCGTGACGCGCTGCAGCGTGCGATGCGCAGTCTTGAATCTCCTCTGGTCGCCGCAAAATTCTGCCCGCCGCAGTTTACCATAAGCGAACTTCGCAACGTGTACGAGGCTGCGTGGAACAGGAGCATTGATCAGGGAAACTTCCAGCGCAAGATTAGGGCAAACAGAATGTTCATGAACGTGTCCGCCCAGATAGGCGCCTCGGGACCTAGAGGAGGGCGGCCTGCTTCGCTGTGGTCCATAAGAGATGCGGGTCCCGATGGAGAGGATGCCGACGGGTCTCGAGATTCTGAAGAGAACGAGGCCGTAACGAGAAAAGGAAAAGCCCGGAAACGCTGATGCCAAATGGAGACTGGAGGAGTGCAAATGGGTAGGGCAAGCAAATTACACGAAAAATGGAGCAAGGACCCGGAATACAGGGCTGAATATGACAAACTCAAGCCGGAATTTGAAATTGCACGCTTGCTCATTAAAGCCCGAACTCAAGCAGGGCTAACGCAAGCACAACTAGCTGAAAGACTCAGAACCACACAATCTACTGTGGCTAGATTCGAGAGTGGCCGGACTAATCCTTCCACAAATACGCTAAAGAAAATTGCAGAGGCAACCGGTACACGGCTCAAAATTAGCTTTGAAGCAATCGAATAAGAAACAGCTGTAAAAATCTATCCCGCGAACGAGGCGGGACAGCAACAGTCGAGACGGCAAGCAGAATATTTATCTTGCAGTTCCTGAATACGGATGCCGGAGGGAAGAGAGCCGCACCAACAAGTTTCGTGTTTCACGCATAAAGGCGGCAGATTCAATGGCTACCTAATCCGGTTCACATGTCTTCAGGGAGAAAGAAGAGGTTCTTCAAAGAAGCTTTCCGCCTATGCCGTTCCCAACATTTCCGATACCTTGGCAACACCGGCTCCGCCCGTGAAGTCGTGTCCCAAAGATTCCAAGACAGATTCGAGGGCCGAGACAAACGCCACCATGTCGTTTCGGTCGACGTCTCCTATGTGGGATACCCTGAAGATTTTCCCCTTGGCATGATCCTGTCCGCCTGCGACGGTCATACCGAATTTCGCTTGAAGCTCGGAGATGATCTTTCCTGCCCCAATTTCTTCGGGGGCTACTCCCACGGTAAGTGCCGGGCTTGCCGCATCAGTGGTGAAGAGATCTATGTCGATCGCTTGGAGCGCCTCGCGGGTCGCAAGCGACATCATCTCACGTTTTCTGTAGATGTTCTCCATCCCCTCTTCCATAAATCCCTCTATAACCTTGCCGAGGCCGACTATGAGAGTGACGGCCGGGGTCCAGGGTGTCGTGTTTTTCTGGGCGCTTTTCTGGTAGTCAGCAAAGTTGAGGTAGAACTTCGGGAGGTCCGAGGTTTTGTTGAATTCCCAGGCTTTCTCGCTCATCGCTGCGAATGAAAGCCCCGGAGGGAGCATGAAAGCCTTCTGCGAACCGCCCACGAGAACATCTATTCCCAGCTCGTCAAACGGAAGGGGAAACACCCCGACGGCGGTTATGCCGTCAACTATCAACAGCACGTCGTCTCTTTTCGAGGTAATCGCCGCGACCTGGTCGGTTGGGTGCTTGACTCCGGTGGAGGTTTCACTTGCCTGCATCAGAACCGCCCTTATCGAGAGGTCGCTGTCAAGCTTTTCCTCTATGATTGAGGGGGAAACCGCCTCGCCCCAAGTAACATCTATCTCGTCCACTTCTAGTCCGTAGGCCCTTGCGATCTTTCCCCACCTCTCTCCGAATTTCCCGCCGTTTACCGTGATTACCTTATCGCCTGCGCAAAGAGTGTTCACAACTGCTCCTTCCATGGCGCCGGTTCCCGAAGCCGCCAGTATGAAAACTTCGTTTTCGGTCTGAAAAATGTGTTTCAGCCCTTCTCTTGCCCGCTCGAATATAGCTTCGAACTCCTTGGTTCTGTGATGAATGAGCGGTCTTGCCATCTCAACCATTATTTCGCTTGAGACCGCCACGGGGCCGGGGGTCAGCAGCAATCTTTTCATTTGGTGTTTCTCCTCACATTATTAGGGGATTGAATCAAAGCGCATAAAATACCCACAAACCTACGGCGTTTCAATTGATCCGCACAGCGTTTTTTTGAATTCACGGGTTATTTGCGTACTATTTTTTGGTGTGTTCTAAGGAGGTATCTCAGATGAAAGAAGAACTGCGCGGTCTTGTAGAAGACCTCAGAAGCAGAATCCACAAGACAGGAGACTGTCTTTGACCTGCCTGCAAAGACTGAAAGACTCAAAGAACTTGAAGAAATTACTTCAGGTCCCGGCTTCTGGGACAACTCTGATCTAGCGCGCAAAACGCTTCAGGAGCAATCCGAAATCAAGGACCGTATTTCGGGATTCGAGAATCTCCGTTCCGACATGGATGACGCGGCGTGTCTTTTCGAACTTGCGGTCGGTGAAGACGATCAGGATTCGATTGAAGAGGCGCGCAGCATGCTTGCGTCCGTAGAAGCCAGGCTTGCCGAACTTGAGTTCACCCGGATTCTCGGCGGTCCTGACGACGCTCGAAACGCCATTGTATCGGTAAACGCCGGGGCGGGGGGAACGGAAGCTCAGGACTGGGCTGAGATACTTCTTCGCATGTACCTTCGGTATGCGGAAAGGAAAGGATTTTCGGCAAAACTGCTTGAGACTCAGGATGGAGAGGAAGCCGGCATAAAGAGTGCCACTATTCTCGCACAGGGGGATTTTGCTTTCGGTTATCTCAAGGCGGAGACCGGGGTTCACAGGCTGGTGAGGATATCCCCGTTTGACTCGAATAAAAGGAGGCACACTTCGTTCGCCTCGGTTTTCGTTTCTCCCGAGATAGATGATTCAATAGAGGTGAACATAGAGGAAAAAGACCTCAGGATTGATACTTACCGCGCGAGCGGAAAGGGTGGACAGCATGTTAACAAGACGGACTCCGCGGTCCGCATCACCCACCTGCCCACAGGAGTCGCGGTCAGCTGCCAGAACGAGAGGTCGCAGCGCCAGAACAAGGAAAGCGCTATGAAGATACTAAAAGCGAGGCTCTACGAACTGCGCAGGATGGAGGAAAAACAAAAAGAAGAGGAACTCAATTCCTCGAAAAAGGAAATCGGCTGGGGAAGCCAGATAAGATCTTATGTCATGCATCCATATCGCATGGTGAAGGATCACCGCACCAATTTCGAGTCCTCGGGGGTGGATGTGATACTTGACGGGGAGATAGATGATTTTATAGAATCGTATCTTTTGCATGACGCGACCGAAAATTCAGGGGAGGAAGTAACTTGAGGTTTGGTATAACGGGTAAGAAGAATAGCGCGGAAGTCTACGAGATTGCCCAGCGACTGTGCGAGTGGCTTCGCGAAAGAGAGATAGAGTTTCTCGTTGAGGAGAGGCTTGGACGGAGCATAGACGCTGAGAATGTGCTTGCGGAGGCAGACCTAGCCGCGGCCGTTGATATAATAGTTGTGTTCGGGGGTGACGGTTCATTTATCTGGGTTTCACGAATGGCGCAGGGACACGACGTCTCAATACTGGGCTGCAACCTCGGCGGACTCGGATTTCTCACCGAGTTTACGGTGGATGAGTTTTTTCCGATGATGGAGAGGGTGCTCGCCGGAGACTACGAGATAGAGAAAAGAGACATGATATCGTGCAGCGTGGCCAGAAAGGACGGGGAGTACGAAGAATTCACGGTGCTAAACGACATCGTGATAAACAACGGTCCAATCTCCAAGGTTGTGGATCTCTCCATATATATAGAGGAAAGATACGTTACGACCTTTAAGGCTGACGGGATCATCTTTGCGACTCCTACCGGCTCAACCGCCTATTCTCTTTCCGCGGGTGGGCCGATAATTTATCCGACGCTGCCCGTGATAACCGTCACTCCCATATGTCCGCACATTCTTACCAACAGGCCTATCGTGGTGCCCAACACGAAGAAAATAAGAACAAGGGTGCTTACCGACATACAGAACACCTACCTCACGCTTGACGGTCAGGTGGGAGTACCTCTTTATCTCGGAGACGATGTTGTTCTTGAAAGTTCGGAGAGCTACGTGAATATCATAAAATCTCCTTTCAGGGATTATTTCAACATTCTGAAGACAAAGCTTATGTGGAGCGGGAGATATGAAAACTCCGACTGAGCAGAAGTTAATTCATGACTGGGTAATAAGGCAGGTGGAGCACAAGCACTCCTCGCTTTATAACGAGATACGCACCAACCCCGGCGAAGAGCAACTCTGTGAGTTCGAGGGTTTTTTCCCCGACGTAATTCTCGGCTCCTACGGGCAGGTTGTGCAGATTATTGAGGTTGAGACCGAAGCCACTATCGACGAAGAAAGAAGTGAGTACTGGAAAGCACTCTCGGAACTTTCGGCCCAGTTTATCCTGCTCGTTCCCGCAGAATCGAAGACTCACGTTACAGATATCTGCTGGAAGTGCGGACTCGCCGGCAAAGTGAAAATAGGAACTTTCGAGGTTTCAATCAGGATATAAGGAACTTCCGTGTATTCCCATGAACTGGCCTTCCCGAAGGTCTTTTCTGCCCCGCATAAATTCTGAGGCGTCCATTGTTCTTCTGCCTTCGATCTGAAGGGAGAGTATCTGCAGGATCCCGTTACCCGTTGCAACGTCCATGCTTTTGCCCCCGAGCGATACTATTTCTCCGGGTTTTCCCTGACCAGGGCCCGGAAGAGCCTTTAATATCTTAAGGTTCTTCCCCCCGAGAGTGGTGTGGGCGGACGGCCAAGGAGTCATCGCCCTTACCAGGTTTTTTATCTCCTCTGCGCCCTGGCTCCAGTCCACCCAGCCGTCTTTTCTCGAGAGAAGAGGTGCGTAGGTAGCCGCGCCCGGATCCTGCTTTACGGGAGATATTTCGTTTTTCGCGATGCGGTCGATCGTTTCCAGAAGAAGCCCTGCTCCTTCAAATGAGAGTCTTTTTGAAAGTTCTTCGGCGGTTTCCTCATCCCCTATCAGCACCTGCCTCTGGGCGAGAATGTCTCCTGTGTCCAATTCCTCGTCAATCTGCATAATCGTAACTCCAGTTTTTTTGTCTCCCTTTGCTATGGCCCAGTTAATTGGCGCCGCCCCTCTGTAGCTGGGAAGCAGAGATGCGTGAACGTTTACGCATCCGAAAGGGGGTACGTCAAGCACGTCGGCAGGAAGTATCTTCCCGTAGGCCGCAACCGCTATGAGATCAGGGCAAAGGGCCTTCAGTATCTCTTTGAACTCAGGTGTTTTTAAGTCTTGGGGCTGAAAAACGGGTACTCCGCGCTCCGCGGCGACTTTTTTTGTTTCCGGCCATACGGGTTTCCGACTTCTCCCCCTCGGTCTGTCCGGCCTTGATAGAAGTGCGATCACCTCGTGGGAGGAATCGCAAAGCGCCTTGAGCGATGGTACGGCGAATTCTGGTGTTCCGGCGAAAAGGATTTTCATTTTTCTGTGTTTTTAAAGGAAGTGATTACTTCAGTTTCCATTTTCTGTGCCCGCACGCAATTTTTGGTCTAAACAGTTTTTTTCGGTGCACGCTGTGCACATTTTTTAGGCATAGTTTGCAGGCTCTAAGTCTACTTGAAAATCCCGAACCGTTGAGAATTTATTTTTTTGTAATTATTTCAAGGAGTTAGAGCGAATACTCTATGTCTTTTGGTTTTATGGCCCCTTAATTGCAAAAGGTATTGAGAAGAAAATTGTCCAAACATGGAGGAGTTGGTTATGAATATCGCAGATTTTTTAAGAAAACCCTTCGGATGCAGCCGTGTGCTGTTTCTTTCGGTTTTTGCTTTTGTTGTTCTGGGGGGCTATTCAGCTTTTGCGTCGGAAGGTGCAGCGCATTCCGTTTTCGTGGCGAACAACGTGTGGATGCTGCTTGCGACTTTTCTTGTCTTTATAATGCATCTCGGATTTGCCACTCTCGAGACCGGACTTACCAGATCGAAGAACACGGTAAACATACTGTTTAAAAATACGTTTATCATCTCGGCGGGAATTCTTACTTACGCCCTTATGGGTTTTAACCTTATGTACCCGGGGGATTTCAACCTTATAAGTGGTGGCATCTTCGGCTTTGCCGGTTTTGGTATTTCAGCACCGTCTGGAGCTGAAGGGCTCATAGAGTATGCAGACGGTGGCTACACCTACTACACCGATTTTATATTCCAGGCAATGTTTGCCGCAACAGCGGCCACGATTGTTTCCGGAGCTGTTGCCGAACGTATAAAGCTTTCAAGCTTTCTTATCTTCGCAACCATATTCGTCGCCATAGTGTATCCCATAGCAGGATCTTGGAAGTGGGGCGGCGGATGGCTTGATCAGATGGGTTTTTACGATTTCGCAGGTTCCACGCTCGTTCACAGCGTAGGCGGATGGGGAGGACTTGTCGGGGCCTATCTTCTCGGCCCGCGCATAGGGAAATACCTCGCCGGGGGAGCGATGAGACCGATTCCAGGTCATTCTCTTCCGCTTCTTGCAATCGGTGTGTTCCTGCTCTGGATGGGATGGTTCGGTTTTAACGGCGGTTCTGTGCTGAGTGCGGATCCGGAACTGATTTCACTGGTCATAGTGACGACTTCGCTTGCAGCGGCGGCAGGTGCTTTGGGAGCGGCCTTCACGTCGTGGGGAACTTTTAAGTACCCGGATCTCTCCATGGCGTTAAACGGCGTGCTGGCGGGTCTTGTGGGAATCACCGCCGGAGCCGACGTGGTTAGTCCCGGAGAGGCGGTCATCATAGGGCTTGTGGCCGGAGTGATAGTGGTTTTCGCAGTCAGTTTCTTCGACAAGATAAGGATAGATGATCCGGTGGGTGCGATTTCTGTTCACTTGGTCTGCGGTATATGGGGAACGCTTGCCGTGGGAATTTTCGGAGGGCCTGATTTCAGCTTTATGGTTCAGCTTATCGGAGTTCTGGCATACGGCGCCTTTACGGTTGTTTGCGCCTTCATCATCTTCTACGCCATAAAGATGGCTATGGGCATAAGAGTGAGCGAGGAAGAAGAGAGAAGAGGACTGGACATAACTGAGCACGGAATGGAGTCCTATCCGGATTTCCAGGCCGCATCGGAGATTTAATAGCAGCATGAGAGCAGGAAAAAGGAAAATAATAACTCTACTAGGAGGAGAAAAAATGAGAAGTGCAGTTTCTAAACTTTCATTGATGATGATCGCGGCGGCTTTGCTGCTCGGGACTCAGTTCGGGGCCCCGAGGGCAAACGCCCTCGATCTCGGAAACCTCGAGTCGATCGGACTCGGCTTTTCGCTTGACACGACTTATCAGTATGTTTCAAACGGGGAAGTCGGAGAGGGTATTGCGGAGAGAGGGCTTTATCCCGAACACAACGATTTCTCGATAGATGCCTTTACTCTTTCGCTTGAAAAGGTTCCGACCGTCGGCGACGGAGTAATGGATCAGGTGGGTTTCAGGGCTGATGTTCTTTTTGGCGAGCAGGCTGAACGTCTCGGCTTCGGTTTTAACACCGACGGCGACGGGGCGGTAAGTCCTTACCAGGCTTACATAAATGTACTCGTTCCGTCGGGCGACGGCGGTCTTAACATCTATGCAGGTCAGTTCACCACGCTTGCGGGCTGGGAACTTATAGAGGCCAAGGACAACACCAACATAACGAGATCCCTGCTTTTTTACAGGATTCCGTTTGCGCACAGCGGTGTTCGTGCCACCTTCAGTGCCGGATCACTTGATTTCGCTCTCGGTTTAAGCAACGACTGGGACGCGGTTGATGATGTGGATGACGGCAAAACGTTTGAATCGCAGATTGCGCTTAATTTCGCGAATGACGGCTGGCTCGGTGTTACCGGGTACTTCGGCGATACTGATGGCGATACCAGGACCCTTGTCACGGTCGTTGGTAGCATGACCCTCATGGAGAAGGTCACCTTAATAGCCGATTTCGAGTACACGTCGCATGACGCTAGCGGAGACCGCTGGGGTTTTGCCGGTTACGCGATAGTAAGCCTTGCGGACTCTATGTCACTCGCTCTCAGGGGTGAATATGTTGATGACGAGGAAATAAGAAACTTTGACGATGACGGAAACTTCACGGGTTTGGCGGGCGTCAAGCTCTACGAGTTCACCTCGACTCTCATATTGACTCCTTTCGAGTCCGTGGGGAATTTCGAGACGAGGGTTGAGTACAGGTACGACAACGCGGACGGTGACGACGCTTATTTTGCCGGCGAAGAGGATCAGCACGGATTTGCCGTACAGCTTCTTTACTGGCTTGACGTATAGATAGAGGAAACAAAACACAACGCAGAAGAAAAAAACCATCTCTCCATACCTCTTTTTTCTGTGTTCAAGGGGTCTCGGTTCTTTAGAAAAGGGCCGGGGCCCATTTGTTTGTGAACGAAGGAATTCAGCTCCTTGAAACAAAATATTTTCTTCGGGTAGAATTAAACCCCGTTTGTTTCTGCCCGGATAGCTCAGTTGGTAGAGCAGAGGACTGAAAATCCTCGTGTCGGTGGTTCGATTCCGCCTCCGGGCACATCATTTTTATGGTGTTTTTGTGGGAGAAGCGGAATCTTCCCTTTTCTCTGCCTAAGCTAGGTGGTTTATGCTGAAGATGCTTAATCAGACAGCTGGTGCTCTAGTTGCTATCGCAGCTCTTTTTGTGGCTTGCGCTTTCATCGTGTCATGTTCTTCCCAGGCCCAGACAAACCCGTGTCCGGACGGTACCGAACCTTATACCGAATACAGACTTTTTTTCGGGCGTGGGGATGCGGATAATCGTCAAGTCGTGAGTGATCAGCAGTGGAACGAGTTTCTCGAAGACACCATAACTGTTGAGTTCCCTGATGGGCTTACCATTCTGGATGCCTATGGACAGTACACAGATTCTGCCGGAAATCTGATAAAAGAGGACACTAAGGTACTCATAATCCTTGTTCCACCAAATGCTGATTCTGCTCCCGGAATAGACAGGATTATTGAAGGATACAAAAGCAGATTTGCTCAGCCGGGCGTCTTGCGCGAGATTAATCCCACCTGCGCATCGTTCTGAACCCTTGCTTTATTCCGGCTTTACTTCTTATCTTTGTTTTAACTTCTGTATCTATCTGAGGTTGGTCTCACTGGATTGTTTTGTTATGTACATTAGGTTAAAATTAGCAAAACAGGATTATTTTATTCTCGGAGGAATTTTAAATGAAGTTTGGAGATTACCTAAAGAGGATAAGGAAGAGGAAAAAGATTACCCAAGAGAACCTTGCTCGATCCCTTGAGGTTTCGAGCGTGTACATACATCAGCTTGAAACCGGGAAGGTTGACGCTCCGTCTTTTGACCGCTGCCAGCAGATATCTTCGATCTTGGGGGTAAAGATCGAGGAAATCTGGAGCGTCTCAAGGGCGGAGAGACTCAAGAGATTCATCGAAAAAGAAGCCATATCCGAGCAGGAACTCGAGGTTCTCACAAACGAGGAGAAGATGCTCCTTAAGCTTTACAGAAGTCTTGACGGAGAAATAAAGAAGGATTTTGCCGGAATGGTATTCATGCTTCTCCGACATTCGCAGGACAAAAATCTACGCAAGATACTTGAAGAGTTTGTAAAATGCGCCTGAACCAAAAATTTGGACTGTTGTTCAAAATATCAATGGTTGAGCTGGGCATCATAGCCCTTATAGGTGTGGTGTTCTATTTTCAGTTTGATAACGCAAAAAAAGACTTTGTCACTAGGACCAAGGCCATAGCCGAGACCATAGGAGACCAGGCAACCAGTTTCTATCAGGACCACGGAGAGGCGTCTACAAGCGACGAGTTCTATCTTTTTCTTGACGAGAGGTTGGGCAGGGAGAAACTGTTTAACACCTTCGGGGTCTCTCCCAAATTTTTCAGCGTCACTTTTATGAAACAGCCGGAAAACGAAGTGGCTTCCGGACACTTTCTGGAAAACACTTATCCGTCCGAGGGATACTCGGTTGAAAAATACGCAGGAAAGATTTCCGTTTCCGTTCCGTTCCTCTCTCCACAGGTCAATGGGCCGCTCGGCATAGTTAAGATTGATTCCGACACAAAAACATTGATGAAAAAGGTTTTCGCCGACAACTTTCTGCTCTACGCAGCTATTTTGGTGGTTCTCAACAACCAGGCTTTTATTCTTCATCTGTTCTACAGAAGGAGAAAAGAGGAAATACCTTTTAGCGAAGGTTACCTAAAAGAACACTCCGTAAGCGCACTCAAGCTGATGCACAAGGTGCTTGGAGACATAATAGAGGATCATGCTTCTGAAGATAAGAAGACCGCGGAAAAGAAAACTGCGGATGCGCCGAATATAATTTCTATTTCAAACGCGGGCACTAAACTGGAAAAATGAAAAAGAACTTCCTGATCACTTCATTGTTTCTTCTTATGGCCTTTGTTCTTGCGGCCTGCACCGCTGAGGAATCCGCCGTCGAGCTCGACGGGCCGGTTCTCCAGACCGAGAACTTTGACGGAAGCGCAGATTTTAACGGCGCCGTGGTGAACACGGCGAATTTCCCGGTACAGTCGGTTTACGTCGTCATTTTCATAAAGGATTCGGACGGAAATACCCTTGCCGCTACCTCAGCGCTTGTTGAAGAAGGGGAAAGACTTAATCCGATGGAAAGCTTTTTCTTCACAGCCAGTTTCGATAACCTTCCACCGGAAGCCCATTCCAGGGAAGTGCAAATATATTATGATCTTGTGGAAGAGTAGTTTCCAATCCCCGCTTCGTTGATTTTTCCTTTTAAAAAGTTGGCTTTCGGTAAACTCCGTCGCCCAGATTCGCTTCTTGAGGGGAAAAATGCCGTGATTGGGATAGATATAGGTTCAAGTTCCGTTAAGGTTGTGGAACTTTCCTACAGGGGTGGAATATATCGACTTGAGAATATGGGAGAGTCCATGCTTCCTGGCGATGCAATAATCCGCAAGTCGATTTCAAGGGGCGAAATAGTTTCAGGGGTTGTATCAAGCCTCGTTTCCAGACTCGGCGTAAGAACTAAAAAAGCGGTTATAGGGGTTTCCGGCGAAGCAGTTGCTTTAAGAGTCGTCAATGTTCCCAGAAGTTTTCTCAGAAAGGACATGGAAAAGCTTGTTCCGGACCTTGTGAGAACCAGTCTTTGCAGAAACGTTAACGGGGTTAATTACAGCTACACTCCGCTTTTCCGCCGAAATGGAAAATCCGAGGAGATCCAGATACTGATTGCGGCAGTTTCGAAAAAAACGGCGCAGGAGTATAAAAGTTCGCTTTTCTCAGCGGGCCTTCGCGCCCGGGTAATTGATATTGATGCCATGGCCCTTTCAAACGGCTACGCGGTTTTTTGCCGAGGTCGCGGTCAAAAGGTGGCGCTTGTGAACATAGGAGCGTCGGGGACTAACTTGAGCGTTTTGGATGGCACAGTGCCTTTTGTGCTAAGGGATATTCCGCTTGGAGGGCAATGGGTTACGCTTCGTTTGATGGAGAAATTCAAGATTACCTACGAGGAGGCGGAGAGAATAAAATTCAGCATTAAGGGTTATGGCAGATATGACGAGATAAAAAATGTTTTCGCTGATTTCGTTGCTCGTGCCACAGATGAGATAAAGACGGTTCTTGACGAAGCCGGGGACGTGATGGACCGAATAATTCTTTCCGGGGGATCTTCAAGAATAGCAACTCTCGCTGATGCACTTGGAGAGGCAACCGGGGTTCCGGTCGAGATTTCGAATCCTTTTCGGAGCATCACTGTTTCGGATTCGCGTTTTGATCCTGAATATATTGAACATCTGGCTCCGAAGATGACGGTTGCGGTGGGTCTTGCGCTAAGAGGTTTGTGAATAGAAGAAAAAGCTGGTAAGAAATTCCGCGTACCGGATCAGTTTCTTGAAGGTATGAGGTGGACTATCAGAGAGACCGCAAGCGCGACCGCGCCGACTACCGAGAGAACCTTAAAGTAAAAAGACCAGTCAAGTGAGAATTTGAGGGAGATTCCGAAACCTACTATAAAGAGAACAAGCGCGGTTATGAGGATTCCTCCGAGGATGTTTGTTCTAAGCATAAGAAACTCCAGAAAGCAGAATTAATAAAAACGGCACTATTGTATACAAGACCCCGTAAATTTCAATTTTTAAAACAGGGAATCCCCCGTGGCTGGAAAGCCGGGTTTATATCATGACAAGTAAAAGAGAATCGCGGATTCTAAAACTGCTCAGTGAAAAAGGGGGAAGAAGTCTCTCCGAGGGCAGTATTCTCCGAGGGCTTGATATGCCCGAGAGAAAAAGAAAGAACCTCCACGCCATGCTGGATAGGATGATCCTTGAGGGAAAGCTCAAAAGGACATCCAAGGGCCACTACCGTCTTCGAAAACGCGGGAGAAAAGGTGCCGGGAAAGACGGTCAACACTTGGATTTCCCCAGATCCCTTATTAATGGGAACCGCAAGAAAATCGCTCCAAACGGTCTCTCAAAGGGTAGTTCCCTGAGAGTCTTGGCCGACTTGAGAGAAACCCCAAGGGGATTCGTTGCCTTTCCCAGAAAAGCGGAACTCTTCGAGTATGAGGTTGAAACCGGAGAGAGGAAAAAGAGTTTTTCCGACGGGGAGCTTGTAGTCATAGAGATTAAGCCAGGAAGACAGTTGGCGAGAGTGACCGAGCGTCTGGGGATATCTGGAGAGATTGAAACTGAAAAAAAAGGGATCATCTCCGAGTATGGTCTTGCAAAGGGTTTTTCGCGCGACGTGACAAAAGAAGTCGCGGGTCTAAGCGCGGAGTTATCAAACGGGAACCTTTCTTCGAGAGTGAATCTTGAAAAAGAGACTATTTTCACCATAGACGGGGATGACGCAAAGGATTTTGACGATGCGGTAGGCGTAACAAAAATCCGCAAGGGGTACAGACTCCGGGTAAGTATCGCGGATGTTTCCCATTACGTGGCTTGCGGAAGCGCGTGTGACGAGGAGGCTGCCCGCAGGGCCACCAGCACCTACCTTTCAGACAGGGTGATTCCCATGCTTCCCAAGAGGCTTTCAAACGATCTTTGCAGCCTGCGCCCCAGAAGGAGAAGGCTTACCAAGACGGTCGAGATGGATTTCGATTCCTCGGGAAGGCTCAAGGACTCGAAGATATACAACAGCGTGATAAAAAGCTGCGCGAGACTTACATACTCCGAAGCTGCGGCCGTTTTGGAAGGAAACGGCACTGCTTCATCCTCCCGTGGCAAAAACATCGTTTCTTCTCTCTTTTTGATGAAAGAGCTTTACCGCAAGCTCAAGGAGCTTAGGATCGGCAAAGGAGGCCTTGACTTTGACTTTCCCGAGGCTGTACTGCTTCGCGATTCCAAGGGAGAGGTAAGCGACGTCGACAGGCTTAAGCGGAATGTCGCCCATGAGATAATAGAGGAGTTCATGATCATGGCCAACTCCGTTGTCGCGGAGTTTATTTTTAGAAACGGTTTCGAATCGATTTACAGGATTCACGAATCCCCGGACCCGGATTCCATAGAACAGTTGCGCGAAAGCCTTCTCAAAATAGGCATCAAGGCCAACCTCGGAGGACAGATCAAGCAGCAGGAAATCCAAACGGTGATAAAAACCGCTTCGGGAAGACGGGACCGGGAGCAGATAAACTTCATGATTCTGCGTGCGCTTAAAAAAGCCGTTTACTCGACAAAGCATGTTCCCCATTTCGGTCTTGCGATAGACGATTACACTCATTTCACTTCGCCCATAAGAAGGTATCCCGATCTTGTCGTTCACAGGATTATCGATGAAATACTGGAGAAAAGAACACCTTCCTACGACTCCGCCCGTCTCAAGCGGATAGCCGAACGCTGCTCGATTCTGGAGAGAACGGCCGAGGATGCGGAGCGCCAGTTTATGAACCTTGAGACGGCGAATTTCATGAAAAGCCGCGTGGGTGACGTATTCCACGGGAAAATACTGAGCATACACCCCTTCGGGGTTTTCATAGAAATAGAAGAACACTTCGTCGAGGGGCTCATCCCCGAGCACTTTTACAAGATCAAGGGCAGGAAAAGAAAGTGGTTCGAACTTGGAGAGGAAGTCCGCGTGAAGCTTGTATCGGCGGACATGGAGAGAAGAAGGCTTACTTTCAATTTAGCATCCTGACCGTCTCTTCCCTTTTGACGAGAAAACGAAATCAGGTGTGATTCTCTCAACTCTCTGATTTCCTTTTGGACTAATTGACGACCTACTCCGGAATGGTATCTGGCAAACGGTAGCTTGTGCTTCGTCCTCCGCCGGGATTCTGAATAAAAATGCCGCGCGATTTTAAGCTCTGGATGTCCCGTAGCGCTGTATCCGGGGAGCACTTGGCCAGCTTGGCATATTTGGAGGTATTCATGTGTCCTTTAAAATCATCTTCGAGCATACGGTTGATAATCAGACGCTGACGTTCGTTGACAGGCTCCCGATTAATCTTTTCCCATAGCTGTGCTTTAAATAAAACAGCGCTCAGTGCGTTTTCGGCACTGGCAATTGCACGACCAAGGCAATCTAGGAACCATTCAAGCCAGCCCGTTATCTCCGGTGTGCCGCGTTGCTGCTTTTCCAGCTGATCGTAATAATTCTTACGCTCAGATTCAATTTGCGATGAAAGGCTGTAAAAGCGGTGCGGCATGCCGTCAGCACGCGCCAAGGCCATATCGGCAATCGCTCTACCAATGCGCCCATTGCCATCTTCAAATGGATGAATCGTCACAAACCACAGATGGGCGATGCCGGCTCTTAGCACAGGATCAACATTGTCTTCGCCCTCAAACCATGTTAGGAATTCTGCCATTTCGTGGGGAAGCCGCTCTGCACCCGGAGCCTCAAAATGAATTTTTTCATGTCCTATAGGGCCTGAAACCACTTGCATGGGGCCGGATTCCACAGTGCGCCATCCACCAACTGTGATGCGGCGCATGCCGCTGCGGCCTGTTGCAAACAGGACGGCATGCCAGCCAACCAGCCTCTTTTTTGTTAAGGGTTTGGTAAATTGCTGAGTCGCATCCAGCATGATTTCGACAATCCCTTCGACATCTTGGTTCACTGGCAGGGGGCTAGCGATATCAATGCCCAGTCGGCGAGCGATTGACGAACGAACCTCTTTGGGATTTAGGTTTTCTCCCTCGATGGCCGATGATTTAACAACATCGCTTGTCAGAGTGCTTAGGCTTGCCTCTCTCTTCAGTTCAAAACCCAATCCTTCCATTTTGCCTAATAGGCGACCCTGACGGTGCCGAATATCGGCAAGCTTAGAAGCGAGTTTTCCGGCATCCCAAGTGAAGTCCGGCCAGTCTTGGTGTTCATATATCCACATATTAATCACCGCATTGTTTGCAGTGATTATACCCTCTGTTCACCGTATAAGCAAAAAGAATTACCGTAAAATATGCGGTGATTAAGGTTGTTATTCACTGCGTGGCGTAAGGTTGCTTTGGCCGTGCATGGCTTTTTTCAGTTCTTCATCAATAATCTCATCTAGGCTTGGAGAGGTATCCCTTGTCAGACGGATGTGCTTCGATACAGTTCGCGTTTGCCGTAAGAGTACCAAGCAGATACGGGGCTTCACGCAGAACTTGCCGTCTCGGGGCGGAAGCGTTCAGGACAAGGTAATGGCGGAGGGAGTGGGATTCGAACCCACGAGGGCCACAAGGACCCCACTGGTTTTCGAGACCAGCGCCTTAAACCGCTCGGCCATCCCTCCCCCGACACGCAAAACAGGCTACCGAAGCCCGAAGGGCAAGGCAACATCTGTCGGGAAGTTTAGTTATTAACGCCTCCGTGTAAAATTAAGCGGATATGATTGAAAACTATTTTACCCCCGAGGCCGCGAAATTCATCAGGGAGGCAATAACGGAGGCCTATGGAAACGAGGTTTTTTTCGTCGGTAAGGTAGACGAAACTTCTCTGGTGTGCGATGTGAAAGTTCTTGCACGCGGTAACCGCCAAGCGGTTCCGGCCATCCTTGACTCGGCGAAAACAGGGAACGTCGTTGTGCATAATCATCCCTCAGGCAACCTCGAACCTTCACCTCAGGATGTGGCAGTCGCTTCGGCTTTCGGAAACAAAGGCGTCGGTTTCTACATAGTGGACAGCGAGGTCGAGAAGGTGTACGTAGTTGTTGAGCCTTTTGTTCCTGGGGAGACGGTACGCGTTGACGATGAATCCGCCAGAGAGTATCTCCTGCCTGCAGGTCCCGTGTCCCGTGTCTTGGGAGAGAAATACGAACACAGAGACGAACAGCTGGAAGTTCTTTCAAGTGTAATCGATGCATTCAACGACGAGCACCTCTCAATGATAGAAGCTGGCACGGGAACCGGAAAAACTCTTTCCTATCTCATACCTTCCATTCTCTGGTCAATTAGCAACAGTGAGAGGGTTTTGGTCTCAACAAACACCATCAATCTTCAGGAACAGCTGATAAACAAGGATCTTCCTCTCCTTCGGAATCTTTTTCCGAGAAAGTTTGATTATGCTCTCGTTAAAGGAATGAGAAACTACTTTTGTCTTCTCCGGGGCGAAGCCGTCGGGCAGGATCTTTTCGATTTTATAGACGACGGTGAAAGAGGGTCGATGAAGGATGTGCTTGAGTGGGCCAAGACCACCGCAGACGGTTCACTTTCCGATCTTGCGTTTACACCTCCTGACGATGTATGGGACAAGGTATCTGCGGAAAGCGAAAGCTGCCCGGGGACCAAGTGCCCCCATTATTCGAGTTGCTTTTTCTTCAAGTCGCGGAGGGAGCTCTCGAGGGCTTCGGTGCTGGTTGCCAACCACCACATGCTTTTCTCCGATATTGCAATAAAAGGGACTGCGGGACCCGATTCGGATTTCGGGATAATTCCCCGCTACGCAAAGGTCGTTTTTGATGAGGCGCACAACATTGCCGAGGCGGCTACTTCACATTTCAGCTTGAAGCTTAGCAAGCACGGGATTGCGAGGACCCTATCAAAGCTTCGTTCCCGGAAAAACAGGGACAAGGGGCTTGTATCCTACATCTCGCACCTTGCGCAGAAAGAAAAAGATTCCGCCCTCAGGGAGGTTTTCGAGCGCTCGGGCGGCGGGCTTGCGAGGGCCGTTGAGCGTATAGAGGTCGTAAGCGAAGAGGCCTTTAATCTGCTTTACGGTTTTGGGGTGGAGCTCTCGGGTGAGACAGCGATAAGTCTGAGGCTCACAGAAGAGATTGTGCGGTACGAGAAATGGCGTGGCGTTGAGGAGCGCTTCGGGGCGCTTGAAAAATCCCTCTTTTCGCTTGAAAAGGAGATTGCCCACCTGCTGGGAGTAGTCGAGGGCTCACCGCACGCGGATTCCCACATAAAACTCACCGCTGAACTTGGTGGCATCGCCAAGAGATCCCTTGCTTTCCGCGAAGCGATAGGAAGGTTTTTTGGGGAACAGGACGAGAGTTATATAAGGTGGTTTGAGGGGAACCGCAGAAGGGCAGCGATTTTCTGCTCCATCAACCTTTCCCCCCTTGATGTATCCAAGGAGCTTGATGAAAAGCTCTACTCGAAGACCAAAACCGTTGTTATGACTTCCGCGTCGCTTGCCGTTGATAAGAATTTCGATTTCCAGAGGAAAAACATCGGACTTTCGGATAATGAAAGATTCAGGGGGCTTATTGTCGATTCACCGTTTGATTTCCAAACGCAGTCCTTGCTGCTGGTCCCCTCGGATATGCCCGAGCCCGGGCGCGAGGACTACGAAGATTCCCTTGCGCGGATACTTTCAGACTCGATCTCTATAACGAACGGAAACGCTCTGGTGCTTTTCACCTCCTACTCCTCGCTTAACAGGGTTTACGAGAAGACGGGAAAAATCCTTGAGAATATCGAGGCCGTTCCAGTCAGTCTTTTCAAACAGGGGGAAATGCCTAGGGGCCTGTTGCTTGAGAAATTCAAAACGCTTGGGAATTCAGTGCTTTTCGCAACCGACAGCTTCTGGGAAGGAGTAGACATTCCCGGGGATTCCCTAAAGATGGTCGTCATATGCAGACTTCCCTTCAAGGTCCCCACGGACCCGGTTACGGAGGCGAAAATCGAGTACATGGAAAATCAGGATATAGATTCGTTCCGCGAATACATACTTCCCCATGCGGTACTCAGGTTCAAACAGGGTTTCGGGAGACTCATACGCACCAAGACGGACCGTGGTGTTGTTATGGTTCTTGATAAGCGTATCGTGTCGAAGTACTACGGGAAATTTTTTATCAACTCCGTTTCGGGGAGTGATTTTTTCTGCAGAAAGACGGAACAGATACTCGAGCGGATGCGGAATTTTTTCTCTGAGAAGCGAGAGCACTGAATTTCTTAAATGCATAAAGCGAAAAACGGCGAAAAGGAACGGTTGGAGAATGTTTTCAGAAGACTAAGCAGATCCCAGTTCCGTTCTGGGTTCAGGCTGAATGCCAAGGAGACGTTTTATCTCAGGCAAAAAGGGCTCCCCGAAGTGCTTTCGCACGGAAGGGATTTTCTTGAAAAAAGGCTTGCCCCCGCTTTGCCCCCTAATGACGGTAAGCAGACTCCATGGGGTGGGCATCCTGTGTTTCGTGCCCAGCATGCCACAGCCACGTGCTGTCGAAGCTGCCTGCTGAAGTGGCACGGCATCCCTAAGAAAAGAAAGCTTACGGAACGGGAAATTGATTATATTCTTCTGGTAATTAAGATGTGGCTTTCGACTCAGAGCGGTTCGCAGGAGTGATTTCCAAAAAAAAGTTGTTTTATGTTAGAATATCGGGAGATATAAAAAGATTTTGTTTTACGGAGCCAGAAAAACATGGACGAAGAAGTACCGACCCTGCCCAAGCTTGTAGCGGATGAGATCGACGAATTCGAACAGCAGATCTCCGACTACATGAACGGGAAGATAAGCGAGGTGAAATTCCAGAAAATAAGACTCCAGCTGGGAGTTTACGCACAGCGCCAGGAAGGAGTCCAGATGCAGAGGATAAAGATTCCCTACGGGAAACTGAGTTCCGCTCAGTTGAGAAAGCTTGCGGACGTTTCAGACAAGTACGCAAGCGGCTTCTTTCACCTTACGACCCGTCAGGACGCTCAGCTTTACTACGTCAACCTTGAAACGGTCCCCGACATGATGAGGGATCTTGCAAGTGTGGGTATCACAACTCGTGAAGCCTGCGGCAACACAGTGAGAAACGTCACGGCTTCCCCGATAACCGGTGCTTCGCCTACGGAAACCTTTGATGTGACTCCTTATGCCGAGGCGTTTAAGCAGTTTATGCTCCGAAACCCTATATGCCAGAACATGGGAAGGAAGTTCAAGGTCTGCTTCGAGAGCAATCCGGATGTCGACAACGCGGGAATCCGCATCCATGATCTGGGTTTTCGCGCTAGGGTAAGGGAAGAGGATGGAAAGCACGGCTTTCAGGTCTACGTCGGCGGGGGGCTAGGCGCTTCGCCTTCGCTCGGACATCTCTGGACGGAGTTCATGCCGGTTGAGGAGATGATACCTTTTTCGGCTTCGGTCGTCAGGGTCTTTGACAGGTACGGAGAGAGAAAGGTTAGGATGAAGGCCAGAATGAAGTTTCTTGTAAGGAAACTCGGTTTTGAGAAATTCAGAGAGGTAGTCGAGCAGGAAAGGGCTTCGCTTGAGATCGACCCTTTGTGGAACGACTATCTTGAGGCAATTGACCGGGAGCACGAAACCCCCAAGCCGAACGGACACGACCTTCCGGAGGTTCCTGACTGGGTCAAGGATGACCCGGATTTTACGGAGTGGCGGCAAAAAAATGTTTCTCCGGCGGGGGTCGAAGGATATTCAATCGTTAACGTGAGAGTGCTTCTGGGAGACGTTCCATCCGATACCGCAAGAGCGCTTGCGGACATGATAGACACTTATGCAGACGGCTCCATAAGGATAACTATCCAGCAGAATTTCGTGGTCAGATGGGTTCCCGATCAGTCCATTCCCTCGCTTTACGCTGCCCTTAAGGATGTGGACATTTCCGGTTCGGGTGCGGACACTTTCGAAGATGTAACTGCCTGCCCGGGTGCCGATACCTGCCGTCTGGGCATCACTTCTGCCAAGGGCCTTGCGACGAAGCTTACCGGTATGATGGATAACGGTCTTGGAAAATACAAGGAGACTCTCGGGGATCTCAGGATCAAGATATCCGGCTGTCCCAACGCTTGCGCTCAGCATGTTTCGGCCAGCATAGGGTTCCAGGGAGCGTCCATAACCAGAGAAGGCAGAAGCGTTCCTGCGGAGATGCTTTTCCTCGGCGGAGGACTTTACGGAGACGACTCGCGCCTTGCTATGCCGGTTACCAAAATTCCGACCAGAAACGCTCCCAAGGTTGTCCAGAGACTGCTTGAGATATACGAGAGGGAAAAAGAAGACGGTGAACATTTTGACCTCACTATGAAAAGGCTCGGCGCCAAGCATATTAAGGAAGCGGTTTCCGAGTTCAACGAGATTCCCTCGTACGAGGATGATCCCGATTTTTACACTGACTGGGGACACGAAGAGAAAAAGTTTGCTGTGCAGCAGGGAGTAAGGGGAGAGTGCGCGGGGGTTACCGTCGAGGAGAAAATCCCAGTCTTCTCAGATGCGGAGAGGCGTCTTGAGCAGGCTCAGGCTCTTTTCCTGCACGGCGACTACGAGGCATGCATAAACGAGCTTTATCTGGCATGCTCCGAAAGCGCCCATGTTCCTCTCTACACCAAGCTTGTCGACCCGTTCACTCCTGAGCAGACGATATGGGAGTTTGAAAATCTTGTCGTGAGAACTGGGGAGACTGATGAGAAATGGTTCAATGTCTCGCGCAAGTTCAGCGAATACAGGGACGGAGAGGCTTCGGCGTCAAAAGCTATAGAGTTCCTTGAAATCGCCAAGAGTTTCCACTCCGACTGCGAGAAGGTTCAGGAACAACTGACCGCGTAAGGCTAGGCCGGTGGAGGGTTAATAGCCTCCGGTTATATATTTTTTGAGCGCCTCGATCTCAAATTTCTGACGGGAGATTATGTGGTTTATGATGTCACCGCTCGTCACCATCCCGCAGAGTTTTCCCTCTTCTATTACCGGAAGGTGCCTTATCTTGTTCGCCGTCATGATAGCCATGCTTTCCTGAATCGGGTCGTCGGGCGAACCGTAGATCACATCCCTGATCATAAGCTCGCTGATTTTCGTGTTCGCCGATGACCTTCCTTGGAGGATAACCTTTCTTGCGTAGTCTCGCTCGGAGAATATCCCAACGACTTTTTCTCCGTCAAGCACGAGCAGAGCGCCTATTTCTTTTTCCGCCATCATCTGTAGTGCTTTGTACACAGTCTCATCCGGTCCTATGGACCATACACTGCTGCCTTTGTGCTTTAGTATGTGTCTTAGATTTTCCATTACCCGCTCTGTTTTTATATCTCGTAATCCAACTTTATTATCAAGTATATAAGTTTTTTGCGCCAAAACAAAACGATGTGCTCCCGATCTGCAACGATACTTGTTTCCCGCAAATGCTTTCAGAATATTTCATTTGTTACTGTATCCCTGCGTTATTCGTATAGTATTATGTTTGTGTTAACTGTCTTGGTGCAGGAAAGGGTTTTCCGCTACTTATTTCGCTATGGATAAAACAGAAGAACTTAAAAAAGCCGCGGCCGTAAAAGCCGTCGACTTCCTGCAAAGGGGGATGCTCGTTGGACTTGGCACCGGGTCGACCGCGGAGAAGGCGGTAAGGGAGCTTGCGAAGCGGATAAAAGATGGCCGTCTCTCGGAGATATCCTGCGTTCCAAGTTCCGGGAGAACGGAAAATCTCGCCAAAGCCCTGGGCCTTGACCTTGTTGAACTCGGTCCGCGGAGGAAGATTGACGTGACTATTGACGGGGCTGATGAAGTTGACCCTGACTTCAATCTTATAAAAGGGGGCGGAGGGGCTCTTTTGAGGGAAAAGGTGCTTGCCCAGAACAGCGAGAGAAACATAACCGTCGCCGATGAATCGAAACTCTCGCCGCGGCTCGGCAGCCGTTTTCCGCTCCCCGTTGAGGTGCTTCCGTTTGCCCTTGGAGCCGAGAGGAGATATCTTGAGAGCCTTGGCGGAGAAGCGACATTGCGGCTTGCCCGCGACGGCTCCCCCTTTCTCACGGATCAGGGCAATCTTATAGTTGACTGCAGTTTCGGAGAGATTGAATATCCGTCCAGTATTGCGGAGAAGCTCTCAAAAAGGGCCGGAATAGTTGAGCACGGACTTTTTATAGGAACCGCAAGCGATATCATAATAGGCTGTCCGGATGGAGTTAGACACCTTGTTGCCACCGGAACATCCTGAATTCCAAGATGCAGACCGCAGCCAGTTCCAAGATCAGAAAGCAAGGGGATATCTTCCGCCGCCCTCTTCGGTTTTTCAAGCTTGCCGTATTATTTTCCTGCGGAGCGATTTCTCAAGAAGACCGCCGAAAACAGTACCGATGCCGCAAGAAGCAGGCTAAACAGAGTGCCTCCGACCGTTCCCTTGGATCCGGCTATCGAACATCCGCCATCAGCATCGTCGCTTATTTCCGGATGGTATCCGGAACCGATTATAAGATTCTCACCATCAAGGAAATTGGTGAAGCTTATCCGCTCAACATAGCTTAACTTCGGTATGTCGCCCGGGGCCATCCCTTCATCCGCTACGGGGCCTATGCTATCCGTCGGATCATCCCACAGATACTCAAGAAAGCCCTGAGAATCTTCGGGCACAAGACCAAGGTCCTTACACTCCCTTTCTTCACCTCTTGCCACCCTGACCGCCTCAGCCCCTACATCGCAACCATTGGCGTCCTCCACGTCAAGGGTTCCGTTCTCAAGACCGGGACTGTTGCCGTTAAAAAATACGAGATGGTCTTCCTCCGTCATTATAAACAGGTACACATCTCCGTGTTTCCACGGCAGCGCCCTCCAGCAGTTGCGTATGGTCGCCAGCTTGGCCGGGCTCTGCCCCGCTTCCTCTACCTGCTCGCTCAAATGCTTTTTGAATTCTCCCACGAAGCTTTTGAGCGTATCGCTGTCCGAAACCTTGTTGGCCGTTGTTCCCTGCTTGAAGTAGGGTTCCGCCCTGCGCCAAGGGGTAGAATGGATGGGGCTGCTGTATTACGCCCTCTTTGCTCATCCGCCATATGTATACGTCGTCGTTTTGCCAGTCTCCATCTTTTTCTTGAATGAGTCGGAGAAAGGGTGCGAGACCGTTGCGATAATCGGTTAATTGCGTTAAGTGGTCTTTTGCGTGCAGCACGAGTTCCCGCATTTTCATCTTGTCCCCGGCCATGACGTCTCCCGCGGTTACGCTTCCGTTCTCATGGTTGTCCCCGGTGCCCGCTCGGGCCGGGATCTCTGGATAGTTATGGGCATTCAGCGCCTCTGTGTATGAAAAGAAAACGAGCAGCGCCAGCACAGAAGCGAAAAGTACCGTTTTCCCTGTCTTTATGACGATTTCGTCGCGAAAGCGGCTTTCTGCTTTTTCCGAGTGTGTTGTTTTCATGCTGGAATCTCCTCTGTTCACCTTAGTTCTTCAGCTCCATTACTACCCTTTTATAATACCATAACCTTCTGCCCGGATGGGGCAAGCGGTGCCGTCAAGCGACAAGAAACCGGGAGATCTTTCGGATGCTTGCGGCTGCCTCGTACGGAATTCCGATGCTCACTATCGCCCTTCCCTTTTCGCTAAGAGACTTGAAGTCGCCCGTGGCCTGCGCGGTCTTTAGTATTCCGAAGGAAAATACCGACTCCGCGGAACCAACCTCATCAGGTATGGGAAGATCGTTCGCGTTACGGCTTACGATCTGGATGAAGAATCCTTCCCCTGAATCTCCCTTGTGAAGCTGGCCGGTTGAGTGGAGAAATCTGGGGCCGAAGCCCATAGTTACGGGTACGGATGATATGTTCTCGATCTGCTCCCGTAGGGAGTGGAGTTCCTTTGAATTCTCTTCTCCCGGGTCCACGTACGCATGGATCGATATGTAGCCCGTTTTTTTCGAAGAGAGGGTGCTTCTTAAATGTTCCGGGGATTCTATGTCTCTGTTGCTTGAGAAAACGAGATCTTCTATGGAAAAGTCGGTTTTACGGGGTTCGGTTTCTCCGGTTTCCCTGTAGAGCTTAAGAAACTTTCTGGCAAAAGCCTTTGCGGACTCTACATCGGGCTGATCGAAGGGGTTTATTCCCATAATGCTTCCCGCAACGGCAACCGCGAACTCAAAACGCAGAAATTCAGCCGCAACCGCGTCGGGCGAGTCAACGGTTATTCGTACGAAGGGAACACCACCCCGCGCGAGACGTTCCGAGACGGCATCCGTGTCATCGTCCCCTCTCAGGGAAAAAACAATATACGCCCTGTCCTCACCGGGTTGCGGCGCTAGGGCGCCCGGCTCGTCAAGCAACGGAAGGATGCCGACGCCCTCTTTTCCAAGACTCTCGGCAATCAGCTGTTCTGCCCAGTAGCCGAAAGGAAAAAGTTTTTCAGAGAAAACAAAACCCAGCTTGTTTCTTCCCTCCCTCGCCATCACCCCGAGAAAGGTTCCCAGGCGGAGGGAAGGACTCTCGTTACAGTCTCCCGAGGCGGCGGCGCTTTTAAGTTCAAGCAGCACTGAGGAGGCGGACTGAAGTATCGCGCGCGCATCGACTCCGGCAAGTGCGGCCGGGACAAGGCCGAAGTAGGAGAGCGCGCTGAACCTTCCGCCTACGTTCGGGTCGTTTATAAACACCTTTCTGAATCCGTGTTTGTGGGAGGTGTCGATCAGCTTTGAGCCGGGATCCGTTATGCAGATGAAATGTTCCCCCGCGGAGTCAGTTTCTTTTGCGAGTTCGCCGTAAAAATATTTCATCAGGGAAACGGTTTCCACCGTCGAACCTGATTTTGAGGAGACTACGAAGATTGTTTTCGGAAGACTGATGTTCTGCCGGGTTTTCAGTATGAAATCGGGATCCGTCGTATCAAGAAGGGTAAGACGCAGGAAGCTGCCCCGGGGAGCGAGTATGTTTCTGAACACCTCGCAGGAGAGGCTTGAGCCTCCCATGCCGAGAACCACTACGTCGGTGAATCCCGCTTTTCGCACCGATTCTGAGAAATCGCGGATTTCATCCGTCGCCCCGAGCATGTTTTCGGGAAGATGTACCCAGCCGAGTCGGTTTGTGATTTCCGAAGGGTCATCCGCCCAGAGCAGGTAATCGTGACCGAAGAATCTCTTGGCAAAGCGGTTTTTTTTGAACTTGAGCAGCTGGGATTCAATTGCGCTTTGGTAATCGCCCGCGTATTCCGTGTAGCTTAGCGACTCGAAACCGGCTTTGTTCTCGGCGGACACGGCTAGTCACCAAGCAGGTCGAGACATTCTTTGAGTATGGTTTCGGCGTTAAAACCGAAATTGTTCATGACGTCCTGATACGGGGCCGATTCTCCGAAACAGTCTATTCCGTAGGCTTTGGCGGAAGAGCTCGAGCCGATGAATCTTTCCCATCCAAGCGTCGCTCCCGCCTCAACGCTGATCCTTGTGGGTACGGAAGGCGGCAGTACGCTGTCTTTATACTCCCGGGGCTGTGCTTCGAATAGGCTCCAGCAGGGAAGGCTCACCACTCTCGGGTTTTTTCCCGTTTCCCGTAGCTTTTCATAAACTTCAAGGCAGACATGAACCTCAGAACCTGTGGATATCAGTATAATGTCGGGCGCGCCGTCTGAGTCCGCAAGTACGTAACCGCCCGCAAGAGCTCCCTCGGCCGCCGAGTAGCGGTCCCTGTCTATTACCGGAACGTTCTGTCTTGTGAGAATGAACGCGGCGGGGCGGTCCGTGAGTCCCATCACGTGCTTCCAGAGGACCGCTAGCTCGTTCGCATCACAGGGTCGTATGACATCGATGTTGGGAGTGACTCTCAGGGTCGCCAGATGTTCTATGGGCTGGTGTGTGGGTCCGTCTTCGCCGACCCCTATGCTGTCGTGGGTAAAAATGTAGATGACGGGCAGTTTCATCAGGCCCGCGAGCCTTATCGAAGGTTTCATGTAGTCGGCAAAGACGAAATAGGTCGAGGCATAGGTCTTCAGTCCGCTGAGGCACATGCCGCTTGCTATTGCCGCCATTGAGTGTTCCCTGACTCCGAAATGAAAATTTCTTCCCTCCCTGTCCTCGGCGGAAAAGCTCGTCGTACACTTAAGATAGGTTTTAGTCGAAGAGCCCACATCAGCGGCGCCGCCCATAAACCACGGCACTTTTTTCCCTATGGCATTGATTATGCTCGAGTTCGCGGAACGAGTCGCAACCGGATCTGCGGGATAGGGAAAAAATGGGATGTCAACGTCCCACCCCTCAGGCAGCTTCCTTTTACTAAACATCTCAAAGTCGTGAGCAAGTTCCGGATATTCGTTTGAATACTTCCTGAAATTCTCCTTCCAGGCCGCTTCGGCATCGTTTCCTCTGGCGATCGCTCCTTCTCTGTAGGAGAGGATTTCATCTGGAACGTGAAAGTTCCCCGGTGCGTTCCATCCGTAAAATTCCTTTGTCAGACTGACTTCCTCCTCTCCAAGCGGAGCTCCGTGGGCCTCGCACGTGTTCTGCTTGTTGGGGCTTCCGTATGCTATCTGGCTTTTCAATATGAGAATGGAGGGCTTCTTGGTTTCGGACCGCGCGCGAACAAGGGCTTTTTCAATTTCTCCAAGATTGTTTGCGTCCGAGACTTCTTCCACGTGCCAGTTGTAGGATTCGAACCGCATCTCCGTGTCCTCGGAATATGCAAGCGAAGTGCTGCCCTCGATTGTTATGCTGTTGCTGTCGTATATCCAGATCAAATTTCCGAGTCCCAGATGTCCCGCTATGGATGCGGCTTCTGAGGAAATTCCTTCCATCATGTCCCCGTCACTGCAGATTGAATACACATGATGAGTTATTATATCGTGGCCGGGACGGTTGAAGTGCTCCGAAAGCCATTTACTTGCTATGGCCATTCCAACCGAATTCGATACTCCCTGCCCCAGAGGCCCGGTCGTGGTCTCAACTCCGGCCGTGATTCCCAGTTCGGGGTGACCGGGACAGCGGCTGTGGAGGCTTCGGAATTTCTTTATATCGTCAATCGAGATGTCGTATCCGTTTACATAGAGGGCGGCGTAGAGAAGCATGGAAGCGTGACCGGCAGAAAGGACGAAGCGGTCGCGATTGGTCCAGCTCGGGTTTTTGGGGTTATGCCTTAAGAACTTGTCGAAAAGCACGAAAGCCGTGGGAGCGAGAGCCATCGGGGTTCCCGGATGGCCGGACTTCGCTTTTTCCACCGCATCCATCGCGAGAGTTCTTATGCAGTTGATTACAAGGTTCTCCAAATTTTCATCCTCGGGGAGAAATCCGCACGGAAAATTATAAATCCGTTCCGGCGCGCGCCGGATTCATGTAAAACGACGGCCGGGGTTTCGCTTTTGCGGGCCGTTTTTAAATTTACTTATAATAAACAATGGGAATAATATAGCAACATATATCCAGAGGCGGTTTTCGCGGCGTGCGTACGACATGAAACCCGCCGTTTCACGTGCGAAATGAAAAAGGCGGCTTTGGTTACAGGTGGGGCGGTGAGAATAGGAAAGGAGATTTCCCTTAACCTCGCACAAAAGGGCTATAATATCGCCCTCCACTACAACTCTTCGGAAAAAGAAGCCTTAGCTACAAGGGAACTGATTCTCAAGAGCGGTGTTAAATGCGACCTTTTCCAGTGTGACCTTTCATCACCTGATAGCGCGAGAGACCTTGTCCCTGAAGTCATGGAGAGCCTTGGGGAGCTCTGCGTTCTTGTTAACAACGCCTCGATCTTTGAGAACGTCGGGTTCCATGATGTCACCCCGGAGTTTCTTGAGACCGACATGGCCATAAACTTCAAGGCTCCTTTCTTTCTCTCGCAATCTTTTTCCACCGAGACTAGCGGAGGGCTTATCATTAATTTTCTTGACACTAGGATCAGGAAAAATCCCGTCGAGCATTTCTCCTACAATCTGAGCAAGAAATGCCTTTATCATTTGACTAAAATGCTCGCAAGAGAACTCGCTCCCGATTTTCGGGTAAACGCCTTGTGCCCAGGAGCCGTGCTTGCTCCCCCGGAGTTTGGGGATGACTATCTTCACAGGATGGCACAGGGAACTCCGATGAAGCGTCCAGGTTCTATTGAGGATATAATAAACGCGTTTAACTATCTCCTAGAGAATAATTACGTTACCGGAGAGTGTCTTTTCGTTGACGGAGGCATGAGCCTTACCTGATGAGATGATAATAAAAATTGAAAACCTTAGGCTTCGCACGATAATAGGAGTTTATGATTGGGAAAAGGAGAACCGCCAGGACCTGATCATAAACGTCACCATCGATTTCGACGGACGCAAGGCTGTCGAGAGCGACAGCATAGACGATACTTTGGACTACAAGGCCATAAATAAAAAGATCATAAGCTTTGTGGAGACGAATGATTTTAACCTGCTTGAGAGGGTTGCCGGGGGCATATGCGATATAGTTTTTGAGGATCCGGCGGTGAGGTGGGCGTCGGCGAAGGTGGACAAACCCGGGGCGCTTCGCTTCGCCGATTCCGTTTCGGTAACCGAAGCGAGGGAGAGATAGACGGGTTCTTGGGAAGACCGGGATTGCGGCGAGACTAGGGCGACTTTTCTGGTTTGACGAGGATTTTGAATGCGTAGCGGTCGCGCGGGATTCTTCTCCTTCTGGACGAAACCGAAATCTCTTGGCAATACCACAGTTCTCCGAGACATTGCTGGCGAGTTTCCAAGGGGTGTCTGCATTCGGGACCATCTCGAATGATTTTATGCGTGATCTAGACATGCAGAACTGAATGGTCTGGTAGTCAGCCGGATGTGCTCACGTATGAGAACACGCCAGTACTTACCGTATCTCGAACCGGAGGTCATGCGTGAGAAACTCCTGTGCTATATGCGATAATGGTGATGCCGGGAGAGAAAACTGCGAATTTCAAGACATGCTTTTAACTTTTGGTTGTCTGGATGTAGAACATGATCGCTGATTATGATTAGCCCGCATTTCTCACAAAGGTAGAAGAGGGGAAGGATTTCAAGGATCAGTTCATGTATTTCATCTGGATTCACAGTGGGCAGGAGTTTTTTCCGGATAAAGCGCTGTTAATTCGAGGGGTTTTTACCTGAATCACAGTTCTCAGCAGCATTCGGACATAACTGTCCCTCGACTTTACCTGACAGCCGGATTCATAAGCCCTGACTCAACGCAACGGCACTGCCTGAAGCTTCCACAACACCTGTCTGAACAGGTTTGCGTACGGATAACTCTCCGAGAACGACAACACCACCCTCCGAGTGCTTGTCCTTACCACAGTGCCGATCTTTATCAGCTTAAGCCTTATGGTATCGCACTGCGCCATAGAGTGGCGGGTTCCCTTCAGTCCCACTCTCCTCACGCACTCCATCAGTATGTAGGCAAAGGCGGAGAAGTACATCCTCAACTGGTTTGAACGCATCCAGTGAGTCGAAGTGCGGTCTGAGAACAGTTGAAGCTGCTGGGCCTTGATCCGGTTCTCCATCTCCCCCCTCGCGCAGTACATCTTCTCCTAAAGAGTTTTCGCGCAATACTCTTCGTGCTTAAGCGACGTCACCACGAACCGGGTGTTTCTCCCCTTCTCAAGATGCTCGGCCTTGCACACCACCCTCCGTCCACGAGACCAGGTTTTCTTGGTGCGGTAGCGCAAGCTCTTGAAGCGGCGCGAGGCCTTGCGGGTTTCCCTGTGTTCCACGCAGGCCTTGCGGGTTTCCTTCTTCACCCTTTTCATCAGCCGGGAGTTTCTTGCCATCCCCAGAATATAGTCAACCCCGTTCTCCTCGCACCAGCTCATAAGCTCGTCCCGGCAGAAACCCGAGTCCCCCCTTATTATAATGCGAGTCTTTTTCCACTTCCTCCGAACCTGAGAGACAATCCTCTCGATCTCCTCCACCGCTCCCGCCGCGGAGTCCTGGTTGGCCTCCCTGAGCCTGCATCCAAGCAGGTGGCGCCCGCAGAATATGTAGGAAGGGGCGTAACAGTACTTTCTGTAGTAACCGTGATAGAACTTCCCCTCCTGGTTCCCGTGCACGGGATCGTCCGTTACGTCTATGTCAAGCACTATCTTCTTCGGATTCTTCTTGTGGAACCTCAAGAACAGATCCACAAGCAGCCTTTCCATAGCGCCGAAGTCCGCGACTATCTTCTTGTAGCGCTGTGCTTCAGACCCGGTTAACTCCATGCGGTTAAGCGTGCTTTTACCCGCAAGGGGAGATGACGTGCCGCAGAACATCTCCGCCATGGGATCGTTTCTGAATCGGTCGTGATCATTTAGGTCTTCGTAGCCGCAGCAGATGGCAAGTACCCGTTGCGCCACCATGGAGAACAGGGAATGGGTGACGTAGCGGGGGTCGCGGTGGTCCGTGAAGCATTCGCTTAACCCTCTTATGACCCTGAAACGGTGCTCCGCTTCGCGAAGCAGGACCGCTCCGCCGTCGGAACTTACTTTGTCCGCGTCGAAGCGCCCAAGGACTCTTCGGGTTCTTTCATTGCTTGTGGAACTTTTGAAGGGTGTAGAGAGTACGTTATATGACCGGTTTCTAAACACGTGAGTTGACCGGTTTAGGGTAAGTGGGCAATTAGATTTATCTCCTTTCATAGCAAGGAGGAAGGAGATGAATCAGACGAGGTATCTTCAGATGGTGAGAACGAA